>NZ_JAKNEQ010000007.1:0-129132 GCF_022137125.1 Streptococcus mitis
GTGTTTCAACCTTTGGTGTTTCAACCTTTGGTGTTTCAACCTTTGGTGTTTCAACCTTTGGTGTTTCAACTTTTGGCGTTTCAACTTTTGGCGTTTCAACCTTTGGTGCCTCAACCTTTGGTTTCGTACCGACTGTGATAACTTCTTCTACTGCTTCTTCAGTAATCGTGGTTGGTTCATTCGGTGTTACTGCTCCTGTATTAGGATCCAAGGTATAAGTTATTGTAGTAGTTGTTTTACCAGCTTTACCAGTTCTTGTTACTTCTCGATAGTCTTTATCTTTTGTATTATCTTCTACATAACGTGTTGTATATGGAGTAGTTGTTTCTACAACTTTAGGTTTAGTACCTACTTTAACTACTTTTGGTACCATAGGAGTTTCTTTTTCAGTCGGCTTACCGTCAGTTACAATACCATCAAGTTCATTCACAATTTTAGGTGTTGTAGTTACAATTTTACCTTCGCTACCGTTCGATTCAACAATTTCCGTACCATAGTCGATTGTTTTGTCTTCTACATAAGTTGTTGTAATTGGAATTTTTGTTTCTGTTTCTACAGGTGGTAAGTTATTCTCATACTTCTGTTTATACACATAGGTAATGACAGTTTCACCTTTCACAATCTCTGTAATATCTTGTTTGTCTTGTTCTTTAAAGGTATAACGCTTGTTCTCAAAGTCCAAATCGGTCGGATGAGTTAAAGATACCTCAGAACCTACTTCTTTAAGTTCAGATTTAACACTAGGTGCAATTTCAACACCTTGTTCGTTTACAAACTTCTGAGTCACTAAACCTTTGTTTTGAACTTCTGTATAAGTAACAGTATGGAAAGTGCGAGACACACCGTTGATTGCTTTTTCTGTATCTGTCAATTCAACTCTTTGGAGATTTGATGCATAAACAATGCGAGGTGTAAACTGATTACGTTTATTAGGAACTACTTTACTAGCAATGTACTCTTTTTGAGAAATTGTATTTTCTCCAAGTAAAGATGTTTCTTGTCTATAAGTGTAATCAGCACCAGCTGAACGTACTTCAAACTCGGATAATTTAGATTTTGGAATATCAGAAGACGTTATATCCCCTTTCCCCTTAAAACCTTGGACATCTAAGAATTTCGCATATAAATCTTTAATTGGAATAATATTTCCTTGCTTATCCTTATAAGTATAAGTTCGAGTGTAACCAATGAAATCAGTATGATTTTCAGCACGTCGAGTTAAGTTTTTAATAATTACATGAGTCTCAACAGGTTTACTGCTAAATGTAGCGTAAAGTTTGGTTTTTTCAGGTAGTGTATACTCAAATTTAGCAGTTGTCTCAATACTACCGATACCGTAAATACTAGATAAAACACTATCTGAACGAGGTGTGATGGTGTAACTATACACAGTGTTTGGAGTTAGTTCCACTATACGAGCAGGATACCCGATATTCACACGATTTGTTGCATATTTATCTGTAATTCCAATTCGAGCAGGTACCTTAATAAATGTTTCTGTAACTTCCTCAGTAGTTGGTTTCGATACTGCATTATACAAACCTTGAGAATCAGTTAACTCCAATTCATTCGCTTTCAAATACCGAATTTCACCGCTACTTGATGTAATCGGGCTAACTGACGCTTCTTTCGAGACATCTTCATCGATATCTCGACTATTTACCTGAGAAACTAATCTAGCTTTTACTTTAATATAATTAGCATTGATAAGAGTATTTTTAAACTCATCAATCTTAACTCTATCCGCTTTCACTTGTTCTTGTTCAGCTTTTGCAGACTCTAAATCACGAATTTGAGCATCTACTTTTTCTTCAGCAGTTGCGCGTAAATGTGTAACCTCAGAAGAACTATTTGCAACACCTACATTTTCAGTGGGTGTTTCTGTAACCTTAACCCCTAAAGCTTTTACTTCTTCAACTTTAGCTTTTAACTCGGTTTCTTTTACCGTATGTGTTGTACTCGTTTCATACTCACTTTGAACCACAGTTTCGCTAGGAGGAGTCTGTGCTGCATTAGGAGGTGTACTTGAATTTGGTTGTTCGTCAGCGCTTACAATCCCATTTAAAAATAAACTCCCTAAAGCAGTCGTTAGGATAATGCCACTTAACAAACCTAACTTAGTTTTACGGAGATAGCCATGACCTTTTTCTTGTTTTACTGCTTTATGCAATAGAAACACCAACTTTCATTTATTTGTATTGTTAATATTATTACATAATTAACTAAAAAAGTAAAGGTATCAACTCAAGAATTAAATATAATAAATTTATAAAAACTTCCTAACTACTGTACTAGAATTTTCTAAAATTCAAAAAACAATATCAGAACGGATTGATACTGATACAAAACAAAAAAACAAAATGACTCTTTATACATCTATGGTAGGATTCAAGACAGATTATTTATTTCTTAATCGATATATATAAGGAATCCTGATTAAACTGTCTTTAAAACTTAAGAAATCAAGGATATGATAAAAGGAATGGATATCAGTATATCTATTTTTACCATCTCAAAAGTAGATCCAGAGAATATAACTGTTCTCTTATGATGAGACTTTACTTTGGAGGCAACCATTCTGTCTTGTTTTATGAAAGAATAGCTTAACCTTTTACTTAAAATATTCAGCTAAAAAAAGAGAGAACGATTTTGTTCTCTCGAAATCCTTATTTTTCATTTACTATAAGAGTAAAGTATTTATAGCTTTACTCCCACTCAACTGTTGCAGGTGGTTTACTTGTAATATCATAGACGATGCGGTTAACGTGGTCCACTTCGTTTACGATACGTACAGAAATCTTTTGAAGGACATCCCAAGGAATCTTTGCAAAGTCAGCTGTCATACCATCGATAGAGGTGATAGCACGGATTGCAATCGTGTAGTCATATGTACGACCGTCACCCATAACACCGACTGAACGAACGCCTGTGTTCACTGTGAAGTATTGCCAGATATCGCGGTCAAGACCTGCTTTAGCAATTTCCTCACGAAGGATAGCGTCTGATTCACGAACGGTTTCTAGTTTCTCTTCAGTGATTTCACCCATGACACGGATAGCAAGTCCTGGTCCTGGAAATGGTTGGCGCCATACGATATGGTCTGGCATACCAAGCTCTGTACCAAGGGCACGAACTTCATCTTTATAGAGAGTGTTGAGTGGTTCAATCAATTCAAACTGCATGTCTTCTGGAAGACCACCCACGTTGTGGTGTGACTTGATAGTTTGAGCTGTATCCGTACCAGACTCAATCACGTCTGTATATAAAGTACCTTGAGCAAGGAATTTCACATCTTTGAGCTTGCTTGCTTCGTCATCAAAGACATACACAAATTCGTTACCGATGATTTTACGTTTTTGTTCAGGGTCAGAAACGCCAGCAAGTTTGTCAAGGAAACGTTTAGCGGCGTCTGCTTTGACGATATTTAAACCAAACTTACCACCAAGCATGTCCATAACTTGGTCCGCTTCTCCTTTACGAAGAAGACCGTGATCCACGAAGATACAGATCAATTGATCGCCAATAGCCTTTTGGAGAAGAACTCCAACAACTGAAGAGTCAACACCACCTGATAGCCCAAGAAGGACACGTTTATCACCGACGGTTTCACGAATTTTTTGGATCTGCATATCAATGAAGTTATCCATTGACCAGTCGCCTTTAGCCTTACAAATGTTAAGTGCAAAGTTACGAAGGATATCATTTCCGTATACAGAATGACGAACTTCTGGGTGGAATTGGATACCGTAAATGTGTTTATCTGGGTTTTCAATGGCTGCATAAGGGCAGTCAGCTGATGTTCCAGTACGAACAAAGTCAGAAGGAATCTCAGTAACCGCATCACCATGGCTCATCAAAACAGTCTGCTCGTCTGGTGTTGATTCAAAAAGAGCTGATGGTGTGTGTGTAAGAGTTGATTGACCGTATTCACGATTTCCAGCATCACCTGCAGGGACAACTTTTCCTCCAAGTTTATGGGTCAATAACTGCATACCGTAACAAATTCCCAAAATAGGAATTCCGAGTTCGAAGATTTCTGGGTCAATATCGAATGAACCATCTTCGTATACAGAGTTTGGACCACCTGATAGGATAATTCCTACAGGATTGATTTCACGAACTTCAGCAGCTGAAATTTTATGGCTCTTTAGTTCTGAAAAAACACCAATCTCACGGATACGGCGTGAAATCAGCTGGTTGTATTGGCTACCATAGTCCAATACGATGATTTTTTCTACATCTTTCAAATCAGTTGAAATGTTGCTCATCTTTTTCCTTTCTCAAAAGAAATATCTTTTTTCAATATTCTATCACAAATAAGGGCGAATTATCAACTAAACAAGGCGAAGTTTGACTTTTTCTAGTTTATTGGGGTACAATAGAGAAAAGATAGAAATGAAGTGAAAAATATGCTACCCGCTTATATGAAAATCCATGATCAGATTAAAAAGGATATTGACGAACATCGTTGGGCTATTGGTGAGAGACTTCCCAGTGAAAGAGATTTAGCAGAGCAGTTTGAGGTCAGTCGCATGACCCTCCGACAAGCTATTTCCCTCTTGGTCGAAGAAGGAGTTTTAGAGCGCCGTGTAGGAAGTGGCACCTTTGTATCCAGTACACGTGTACAAGAAAAGATGAGAGGGACAACCAGTTTTACTGAAATTGTTAAGTCCCAAGGTAAAGTACCCTCTAGCCAACTCATTTCCTACAGAAAAACCATTCCCAATGAACAGGAAGTTGCCAAGCTAGGAATTTCTCCTACCGAAAATATTATCCGAATGGAACGTGTTCGCTATGCCGACCAAGTTCCTCTGGTTTATGAAGTTGCTTCTATTCCTGAAAAATTCATTAAGGACTTTAAAAAAGAAGAAATCACCAGTCATTTCTTCCAAACCTTGCAAAAACACGGCTACCGTATAGGCAAATCTCAACAGACTATTTATGCTCGCCTTGCTAAAGAAAAGATTGCCCACTATTTGGAAGTTGAAAAAGGACATGCTATTCTTGGTTTGACTCAGGTTTCCTACCTAGAAGATGGTACTGCTTTTGAATACGTAAAAAGTCAGTATGTAGGCGAACGCTTTGAATTTTATCTTGAAAATAATTAGATTACTATGCAAAAACTCTCTGTCACGGACAAAGAGTCTTTTTTATTTCTCTAAGAGTAAATCTTTCAAAGAAATCAGAGTTACAGCAAACAATATCATTGCCATGCCAAGAAAATCAATAGGATAAAATTGTTCATTCATAATTAGGAAGGCAAAGAAAACCGCCGAGATTGGCTCAATTGAAGCCAACAAACTTGACTTAACTGGTCCAATCAGACTGGCTCCTTTTAAGAACGCTGTATAGGCAAAGACAGTCCCGATAAGGATAATGCCCGCAAAAGCAAGGAGAAAATCAAGACTAGTCGGTATATTGGCCTGTAGAACCCCTGTAAAAGGAAGGGCGACCAAACCAGCTATGACCATTCCCACACCAATGACCAAACTGCTACCCCACTTCTTAATCAAGGTTATGGGCAAAATGATATACAGGGCGTAAGTCAGAGCAGAAAAGAGGCCCCAGAACAGACCTGCAGGTGTCATAGATAACTGGTCCAACTGCCCATGTGTTGCGATCAGGAAGGTTCCTCCGATGGCTAATATGATAGAAACAATCTCTCCCAGTGTCGGCGCCACCTTATCCTTGATACAGCTATAAATTAAAATCCCAACAGGACAAACATACTGAAGCACCGTCGCGGTTCCTGCATTGGTCTCCTGAATAGCAGTTAGATAGGCGAATTGATTGAGGAAGAGGCCAATTAGAGCAAAAATGAGAAGAGACAGCAAACTCTTTCTATCCTTTAAAAAGGCCAGCATTTTATCCTTTGCAGTAGCATAAGCCAAGACCATGAGAATCCCACCGGCGATTAAAAGTCGTAAGTTAGTTAAAACCAGAGACGAAATTCCATGTGCCATCAGGTATTGGCCACTCGTTCCTGACAAGCCCCAAGCAATCCCAGCCACAACTGTTAATATAGTCCCTTTTAAACTGTTTGACATGTCTCTCCTTACTCTTCTTTACGAATCAAGTCCATCACTTGATTGCGGTCTACAATCCATTGAGCCCTCTCATCCTTTTCATAGGTACGATTCGATAGAAAAATAGCCGCTTCTTGATTCTGCCGATTCCACATGATGAAGGTACCTGTATAGCCCGTATGGTCTAGCCAATCTCCTTCCAAATTCCATGCTAAAGAACGTTCCTTGTCATCCAAAGGAGAAAAATTTTGACTCAAATCTCTTGCAAAATCATCTGCTAAATAATGTTCTAAAAAGATTTGTAAATCCTTTACAGTAGAAAATAAACCAGCACTACCTGCATGTCTGCCCAGAAGGCGAGCCTTGGGATCATGTACCAGACCTTCCTCGACACCTCTAACTGTTGGAACAGCATGCTCAACAGGCCCAAATTGGGTTTCCGTCATTCTCCAAGGATTCCAAACTTGTTCTTGTAAAATCACATCCAAGTCTTGATTAAAGATTCTTTCCAAAATAAAACCCAACAGCAAAAAATGGACATCCGAATAAAGAAAGGCTGGCTGATTTCGTCTATTGAGATGAAACATCGCTTCCTTTAATTCTGAATCTGTTAAAAGATCACGATTGGGAATAAACGGATCAAGGTCTGTAGCGTGAGTTAAGAGCTGGCGAATAGTGATGTCTGGATAATCACTCTCTGGTAAAAAATCTGTTACCGGTCTGTCAATATCTAATTTACCTTTTTCCCACAAGAAGGTAAAAACAGTACCTACCCCAACAACCTTGCTGACACTGGCTAGGTCATAAAGCAGTCCTGTCTCAGTATCCAAGCCATGCTCTGGATCACTCTGACCTAAATAGAACTCCGTCCATTGATTGTCCTTAAAATACGCAAAAGAGGCTCCGGGATAAATCCCTGCCTCGATTTGTTCTTCTATTTTTTTAATAATCTTGGTCCACTTCATACTTCTTCAAACCACAATTCAACGTTATTTCTATCTTTTCCAAGGAAGAATTTTTCAGACTTAGGAATAAAATATTCAGTAGACTCAAACTTCTGGCGCAGACTTTCTATATCTAGTTCATTGACCAAGAACTTGAGCATAGATAAGTCCCAAGTAACCGTATTGTCTACAGTCAAATCCTGCCCCTGTGCTGGGATAAAATTAAGTGATGCCCCAATTTCAGATAGTTCCAAGAAACTTTCAATATTCGTTGGGAGGTGTAATTCCATAGAGATCTCAAATTTACTCAAAGAAATTGATTCCAAATCTGTTTGAAATTCAGGTTTTTCTCCTACTTCTACTAGATTTTCTCTGTCATCTTCCGCATGAATCAAAACCAAATCATCTTCTGGAGAGTAAATTTCAAAAGCGTAGCCGTTTTGACCTTTATATAATTGATGAATCGAATCTGTTTTAGATAAGAGTCCTTCAATTTCTAAGGGATTTTCCACTTTGACAATCAATCTAGCTAGTTTTTTTCTTCCCTCTACCTTACGAGTGCGCATACTTGGAGCTTCTTCTAAAACCAGCTTTTCTAGACCTGTTTGATCACCTAGTGACAGAAAGGCTGACTCTTCTAACAAGGCCTTCATGCCAAGGGTTTCTATATAAAATGTTTCATTTAATTTTCTATTATTAACTTTTAAAGTAGGAATAATCCGTACAATCTGATTTACATTCATAAATTCCTCCAACTCTTTTATTTTAAAGGATTTTAGAATTTTTTACAAGAAATTATGCTCAGATTTACCTTTTTTTCGTAAAATTTCATCTAAAAAACCGAGGATTTCCTCGGTTTCAATTTCTTATAGGTAAAGGAATTTGAAGATAGCTACTGCGGCAATTGCTGCTGCGATCGGTGCTACTACTGGTACCCAAGAGTACCACCATTTTGAATCACCTTTGTGCTCACCAAGAACTGATTTTGGAAGGAAAGCATGAAGGAGACGTGGTCCCAAGTCACGGGCTGGGTTCAAGGCAGGTCCTGTAGGTCCACCAAGTGATGTTACCAAGGCCATAACTAGGAAACCTAGTGCCAAGTGAGCAATTCCAAGACCAGATGTCATAAATGGTGCTACTTGTTCTTTAGCTTGGTCAAGTGCTGCTGTTACTTGTTCTTGAGGAATGGTTTGACCTTGAGTAGTTGCTTGTGCAACTTGAGCATTAATAGCCGCTTGTGCTTTTGATACTAGTTCAGCACCAAAGAAGTTTTTAGTCATTCCAAGAGCTGCAAAGAAAAGAACAAATGAACCAACAAACTCATTTACAAAACCATTAACAGTTGCTGCAAAATGTGATTCTTTTGTACCATTATCCAAACTTGAAATGGTTGAGAAAGTACCCAAGATGTTGTTTGGATTTTCAGTTTTCAAGTAGTATGGGCGGTGTGTTGCCACAACCAAGGCTTGACCAAAGATAGCACCCAAAACTTGTGCGATGATATAAGGTGCAACTTGTGCCCAAGGGAAGAGACCGCTGATCGCAAGTCCAAGAGTGAAGGCTGGGTTGATGTGGTTACCTGATACGTTACCAAACATCAAGGCTGGGATCATAACCCCCATACCGTAACCAACAGCGATAACGATCCAGCCACTTTGGTGACCTTTCGTACCTTTAAGTTCAACGTTGGCAACTGCACCATTTCCAAGAATGACCAAAATAGCAGTTCCCAAAAATTCAGTGGCATATTTAATTGCCCATGTGAAATCCATTTGATAGATTCTCCTTAAAATTTTTTAGACAATCCTTATTCTATCAATTTTTATATCTTTTAGCAACAGGTTTTCTAAAAGAATATATAAGAAAGCGGTTTTATTTCTTATAAAAAGCAAAAGGATTAAGAAGGTCATTCTCCTTAATCCGATAGTTCTTATTCTTGACGTTGTCCGAAATCTGCAATCATCTGTTCCATTTCTTGTCGACTCTGAGTTGTCAGCATATAAAGGTAATCTCCTTGAAGTTCCGCGAAGGCTGCTGGCATGATTTTTTTAACTTTGAACTGCTGACTGTATTTGGCAAGCAAGTCCTCCTCAGAATAAACATAGTGAGCATTTGCACGACGGGATGTAGCTAAACAATATTGAGCTTCAAAGTCTGACGCTGGGAACTCTTCTCCTGCGACAATAGCAGCATAGCCACGATAAAGATCCAAAGAATGGGCAAAGTTATAAACATCAATGGTAAAACCACCTGCAGGACGGTTATTGTACTCAATGGCAATGTAGTCGTCCCCTTCACGGAAGAACTCAATATGGAAGAACCGTTCTTTCATACCAAATTCCTTGACAATGGCCTCACCATATTTACGTAATTTGGGATCCATATCCTTAAGAACATAGTAGGAATTGTCCATCTTGTAAATCATGAGATCAAGCGGTGTATAGGCGTAGTCAAAAGTCGTTGAGAAGACAATCTTACCATCCTTGTCTACGAGCCCGTCAAAGGTACAGATTTCACTAGAAGTAACAAATTTTTCAAAGAAATAAACGGTCGAATGGTCCCATTCTTGCTTAAAGTGATTGATATCATCTTCTGTCTCGAGCTTAAAGGTTGCGGCTGCTCCAACTCCATTATCAGGTTTGGCAATCATTGGAAGACCAATTTCTTTCACTGCTTGATCAACATCTGCTTCCGTCTTGATAACAGCTCCAGGTACCACAGGGACACCTGCTTTTTTGAAGAGTTTCTTCATTTCAGACTTAAATTTCGTCTTTTTGAGATCCTCTGGTTTGGCACCAAAGACATTGAATTGTTCTCTGAGTGTTGCATCCAACTCAAGCCAGTATTCATTATGAGACTCAATGCGGTCAATTGGGCCATGTTTATAGAAAAGAAAGGCTACAGCACGTTTGACTTCGTCTATGTTCTCAAGATTGTCCACACGGAAATACTCGGTCAGGCTATTGCGTAAAGGTTCATCCAATTGCTCGTATGGTTCTTGACCAATTCCCAATACTGTGATGCCTTTATTAGCTAGTTCAATGGTAAACTGTTGAAAGTTTTGCGGATAGTAGGGAGAAATAACAAGGTAATTCATAGGTAACTCCTTTTATAAATAGAGATTTCCAAGGAAATAAGGCATTTGTTTGCGCCACCATTCCCAGTCGTGGGCGACATCGTGTCCCCATTCAGCAAACCAGGCTGGAATTTGTTTCTGGTCAAAGGCTTCTTTAAGCTTGTAGAAAGATGGAAGACCGTCTTGTTCCCAGGCACCAAGCCCCGTACACAGCACAATCTCTGCCTGACGGTAACGGTCAATAAACCAGCCGTCATTCTGATTCCAGATATAATCTACTGGCGAGTTTTGATAAATAGCATCGTCATTGTAGTAATCGCCAACAAAGAAACGTGCGTCGTAAACACCACTAAGAGCAATCACTTTGGTAAAGACATCTGGATGCTGGAGGAAAAAATTGACAGCATGGTAGGCGCCCATCGAGCAACCTGTCGTCATCATACCATCAAACCAACCTGTCTTATGCTTGATAAAAGGAATAGCCTCCTCAATCACATAGCGTTCGTAGGCACGGTGCATCTCTGCTTGATCGTGACCTTTTTTCCAAGTGGCCAACCAGCTCTCACTATCTACACTGGATAGGGTAAAGAACTGGACACGGCCTTCCTCGATAAAGGAAGCACAGGCATCAATCATGCCAAAATCATAGTATTCGTTGTGACTACCACCTGATGAAGCAAAGACCACAACTGGAATCCCAGCATGTCCATAACGGTTAAGGTACATTTCACGGTTGAGGTGACCACTCCAGTGGCTGAGGTTTTCAATATGCATTGGCTTTCTCCTTTCTTAACTTACCATTTCTCTGCAAAAAATCTCAGACAGTCTGGTAAATTCTCCGACCAAGGGATTTCACTATGGATGGCACCAGATTGAACTTTCAAGACAAGATTATCTAAGTGTACCCCACCTGCTATCAAATCATGGTAATACCGAAGAGACGAATCGATATAGGCTTGTTTGATATTACCAGCCATCAGGGTCTTGTCCGTATCATCTGCTTCTTCAGTTCCAACATAGATAAAGATACGCTGGTCAGGCGATAGTTTCTGGCGCTCGATGTAGCGATTAAAGGCTTCTTGATGGAGCCAGTTGGCAGATGAAAAGACGCCCAAGCAACCAATTTGGTCTTGGTATTCCAAACCGATAAACTGGGTAATATTGCCTCCTAGTGAAGACCCAATCATAGCCGTATGCTGGCAGTCAGCTTTAGTACGGTAGGTCTCATCGATAAATGGCTTGACCACCTCCATAACAAACTCAGCATACTCCACGCCCTTACCGCCAAATTGCTGTCCTGGGATAGGAGATTCTTGGAACTTCCAAGCCGCATACTCATTCATCCGCCCCATACCATCATTGTCAATGGCGACGACAATCATGCGACTGATATCAGGATTACGCTTAATAGCTGGGATAATCTTCCATGAATGTCCAATGAAAGACTCCTTGCTATAAAAAACATTTTGCCCGTCATGAAAGTAAACAACAGGATAGGAACGATCCGTGTCTTTCTCATAATCTTTAGGCAGAAGAACACGTACACGGCGTTCCTTACCTGTATAAGGAACCTTGAGTTTGTGTTCTTTCATTTTTAAATAAAAGTAGGATAGATTCATTGTCAGAAAACTCTCTATATTCAAAATTTTATTTTATTATATCACAATTATAGAAAAAAAGTTAGTTTTGCTTCCACTTTTGGAATTAAAAACTAACTTTTTCATCTCTTTTTCTAAATTCTTCTGGATTTTCTGATTAGAGCAGATTGTCAATCAAGTCATCCACTTCATCTTTTTCAGCCTGCGGTGTAATCTCAGTAATCATGATTCCAGCCACAGCTCGCTCTACTAATCCTTCAACATCCATACGCGCTTCGTACTGCTCCGCATTCTTAATCTTAGGATTTGTTTTCGGACGATCTGGCGCAAAAATGGTACAACAGTCTTCAAAAGGCTGGATAGAAATTTCAAAGGTGTCAATTTCCTGAGCAATGTCAATGATTTCCAACTTATCCATTGTCACAACTGGACGGATGATGGGAGTGTTGGTAACTGCATTGATAGCCTGCATGCTTTCGAGGGTTTGGCTTGCTACTTGACCAAGACTTTCCCCGTTGATAATTACTAAACCATTTCGTACCTCACGGATACGGTCAGTAATCCGCATCATAAAACGTCGTGTCAAGGTCATGAGGTAGGCTTCTGGCGCTTTAGCCTTAATTTCCTCTTGAATCTCTGTAAAAGGAACTTCGATAAACTGGATATTTCCCCCAAACTTGGTCAATTTACGAGTCAAATCTTGGGCTTTTTTAAGAGCACCAGGACTCGTGTATGGTGGACTTGCAAAGTGAACAGCCTCAATATCCACTCCACGCTTAAGTGCAAGATAACCTGCTACAGGTGAGTCAATCCCTCCTGACAACATAAGCATCCCTTTACCTGAAGTTCCAACTGGTAAACCACCAGCCCCACGAATAGTTTCATAAGAAAGATAGGCTGCTTCTTCACGGATTTCCACCTGAAGATTGATGTCAGGACTTTTCATTTGAGCTTGCACATTTGGAATGGCTTCGAAAACAGCTCCTCCAAGTGTTTGGTTGAGTTCACGACTATCAAGTTCAAAGGTGTGGTCGCTACGCTTGCTAGAAATTTTAAAGGTCATGCCTTCTTTGTAGATGTCCTGCATAATCTCTTGGACAGCAGACTTCAGAACTTCTACAGATTTTTCAACCTTATAAACAGGGGAAAAGTTTTGAATTCCAAAGACTTGCTTAAGCGATTCTGCAACTGCTGTGTAATCCGCGCCATTGAGGTATGCGTGGGCACGGTCACGATCTGCCGTTACCTTAACTTGGGGATAGATAGACAAAACGTCTGAAATATTATTGCGAAGTTTATTGATGAAACGCATACGATTTTTACCCTTGGTTGACAACTCTCCGTAGCGAATCATAATTTCTGAATACTGCATGAATGCTCCTATCTTACTTTTCTAGTTTGGTTGTAAATTAATTTTAACTTGGTCAAAAACTGCTCGACCTGACTCATATCATTTTCAAGGTCTAGACTAAGACGCACAGCTGACTGAGCCTTATCCTTATCCACTCCCATGGCAATCAGGCTTCCGGCTGGTTTTCCTGCCTTAGATGAACAAGCTGAGGTCGTTGAGATGAAAATATCATAGTCTTCAAAAGCGTGAACAATAACCTCACCACGAACACCTTTGATTCCAAAAGTCAGAATATGAGGAGCAAAGTCTTCCTCATCTGAAAAGACAAAAATATCTGGATAGTCCAGAAGTGCTTGACGAATCACTGCCTTCATCTGCCCTGTCTTACTAGTAAAGATATCTAGCTTTTCCATAGATAAACGGAGAGCCTTGGCTGTCGCTGCAATTCCTGCCACATTTTCAGTTGTCGAACGGTAATCACGTTCCTGACCCCCACCTGTTAAAAGAGGCGTAATCTTCTTGCCAGACTTGATATAGACAAAACCAACACCACGAACTCCGTGGAACTTGTGACCAGAGAAAGTCGCGAAATCCACTCGTTCTGTCAGATACTTTTCAGTCGGAATCTTGGCAAGCGCCTGAACCGCATCAACGTGGAAGGAAATAGTCGGCTTGTCTGCTAACAGTTCTGAAATAGCTTGAATAGGTTGAATCGAGCCAATTTCATTGTTTACTGCCATGATGGAAACGAGGGTCGTATCAGGTCGTATCAAACCTGCTAACGCCTCAACATCCACAAATCCTTTGTTATCAACTGGAGCAAAATCCACTTCAAAACCTTGAGATTTCAACCAAAGGGCTGACTCTTTGACTGCCGGATGTTCAATGGCTGATACAATGATGTGCTTTCCAAACTGAGCCTTTTCAAAGGCCACACCCTTGATGACCCAGTTATCTCCTTCTGTCCCACCAGAAGTAAAGAAGATTTCATCGCTTTTCTTACCGATTAAATCTGCAATCTGTTGCCGAGAAGCATCTAAGATTCGTGTTGCTTGGTCTCCCAAACGATGGAGACTAGATGGATTTCCTAAAATTTTTGAAGCGACCTGCATATAAGTTTCAAGGGCTTCAGGATAGGGCTTGGTCGTCGCCGAATTATCAAAGTAAATCATGTTTTCTCACACTTTCTAAAATCACTCCTTCTATTGTATCATGAAACGGAGCTTGCGACAAGAAAGGGCAATTCCTCTTTTTTTAAGATTTTTTTAAAGAAATGCGGTATAATAAATTTTAATTAAAGGAGAGAATGTATGTCTAATTATCGTAGAACTTCAAAACCAAAAACAGAACACATCAAAAAAGGCTTTACGGTCTTTCAAAAAACTGTTGCCACTATCGGTAGTATCCTTGGCTTAATTACTGCAAGTATCACTATCATGAACGCCTTGGATAATAATAAAAATACTAAAAAAGAACCTACGACAAGCCAGACGACAACAATTGTCAAAGAAATTCAAAAGGAATCCCCTCAGGAAAACACTAGTCCCAATAAGGAAAATAACACTTCTCAAGAAAAAACACAGCAAGAGGAAACACCAAAATCTAGCGTCAAGGAAGAGAAAAAAGAAGAGCAGAAAGCAGCAACTCAGGATTCTTCTACTCCTACTCCAAGTAAACCTGCCGCTGATAATGAAAAACAGTCCAATAATACTCCAACTTCGGAAAATAAAACTAATCAATAATCACTAAAATAGCCTCCTTCCAAACTTGGAAAGAAGCTATTTTTTTATTGTTGTAAAACTTTTCTTGGTTTGGTACCTTCAGCTGGACCAATGACACCTGCTATCTCAAGCTCTTCCATGAGACGGGTCGCACGATTAAATCCAACTGACAAACGACGCTGAATCATAGATGCGCTGGCTTTCTGGGTCTCAATGACCAAAGCTTTGGCTTCTTCAAAAAGCGGATCTCCACCAGTTTCACCATCTGAGAATTCACCTTCATTTTCAGAAACCTCACCTGGATCAAAACTCTCATCGTAGTCCGCATCTGCCTGAGCCTTGATAAAGTTTACGATGCGTTCAACATCATCATCCGAGATAAAGGATCCTTGGAGACGAACTGGATGATTTTCATCGATTGGTTTAAAGAGCATATCTCCTCGACCAAGCAGTTTCTCAGCTCCATTTTCATCCAAGATGGTGCGCGAGTCTGTACCTGATGATACCGCAAAAGCCACTCGAGATGGGACATTGGCCTTGATCAGACCAGAGATGACATCAACGGATGGACGCTGGGTTGCAAGAATCATGTGGATACCTGCAGCCCGCGCCTTCTGCCCAAGACGAATGATGGCATCTTCCACTTCCTTGCTGGCAACCATCATAAGGTCAGCCAACTCATCCACAATCACGACAATGAGCGGTAGCGGAATTTGCTTGTACTCAGACTGGGCATTGAACTCTTCTACCTTGGCATTAAAGCCTGCAATATTACGAACTCCAACCTTGGCAAAGAGTTCATAACGATTTTCCATTTCATCCACGACCTTTTGCAAAGCCTTGCTGGCCTTACGTGGATTGGTCACGACTGGAATCAAGAGGTGGGGAATATCATTGTAAACAGACAACTCAACCATCTTAGGATCGACCATCATAAACTTAACTTGGTCAGGTCTCGCCTTCATGAGGATGCTAGCGATAATGCCGTTAACAGCTACTGACTTCCCTGAACCCGTTGAACCTGCAACTAGCAAGTGGGGCATCTTGGAAAGGTCAAAAGCTCTTGCGGTGCCATTAACTGCCTTTCCTAGAGGAATTTCTAAGAGATTTTCTGCTTTCGTTTGAGATTGTTCCCATAGTTCGCGGAAGGATACCGTCGCAATCTCAGAGTTAGGAACCTCAATCCCGACTAAGGATTTACCAGGTATTGGAGCCTCAATCCGGACATCCTTGGCTGCCAAGGCTAGAGCGAGGTCATCTGCTAGATTGGAAATGCGGTTAACCCGTACACCGACTGCTGGCTTGACTTCATACTTGGTCACTGACGGCCCAATTTCAGCCCGTTCAACCGTTACCTTAATACCAAAACTAGCAAAGGTTTCTTCTAAGATTTTGATATTTTCCCGAACGATTTTCTTCTCTTTAGACTGGTCTTTGGGTTTATCCGGTGCAAAGAGTTGTAAGCTTGGAAGTTTGTATTCAAGAGCCTCCTTGGCTGAAAAATCGACCTGAACATCTTCGTCATCAGAGTTATCTCCCTGTTCAGGGAATTCAAGTTCAGCTTGAGGCAGGATGATTTCTGGTTCTACCCACTCTTCTTCTGGAAAAGGTGGAACGTCAGGCACAACATCTGCTGTCAGAATTTCACCTGTTTCCATATCAATAGGAGGCAAATCGAGTAAGGCTTTTTCAGCCTCTTCTTGTTCTAATCTAGCCTCTTCCTCAGCCTTTTGGCGAGCTTTTTCTTCTTGTTTAACAAAGCGTTCCTCTTTTCGACGCTCATGCCCTTCTCGCCATTTGGCAAAGCCTCTACTGAAAAATTCAGCAATATCGTAAACAGACCAAGGACTGATTAGGAGAGCGCCTGCTAAAATCAAGATAGAACCAATAAAGTAAGTGCCGATATTTGAGAAGAGAAAGGCTGTTGGCACATAGAGTCCAACACCAATCAAGCCTCCACCAGCAAAACTGGTCGTTCGAAAACCAGTTAAATCCGTCACAACCTGAGCCATGGTTCCTTTTAGAACGGACTTGTCCAAACCATATTTCCAAACCAAGTAAGCCTCGAAAATCAAGAGCAAACCAGCAAATATGGTTAAAAAGCCTGATAGGAGTCCTTCCTGTTTTCGTATCCACTTGAAAAAGAAGAGGTAGAGCAGGATACCAAATATTGCCAGATAAGCTAGGCTACCCACCAGCAAGCGAATTAAATTGTAAAGAGTTATACCCGCAGCCCCTAATTTGAAGGCTGCGAAAATCAATAAAAGGGCGATTCCCAACGAAATCAACATTCGTTGAATCGCTTCTTTTCTTTCGAGTTCTGCTTTAGACGGTCTCCGTCTTGTTTTACTTGTATTCTTGTTTGCCATTCTTCTATTATACCATATTTCACAAGCATTTCGGAAAGAGAAAAAGACTGCACCAAACGGTCCAATCTTTTCATTTTATATCTAATACTCAATGAAAATCAAAGAGCAAACTAGGAAGCTAGCCGCAGGCTGTACTTGAGTACGGCAAGGCGATGCTGACGTGGTTTGAATTTGATTTTCGAAGAGTATAAGTTTTATGCTTGGGGTTTACGTAGATAACCATAGACCACACCACTTACGATTGCTCCTACCAAGACTGAAACGAGGTAAAGAAGAGCATTTGAAGTAAGCGCGATAACGAAGATTCCTCCGTGTGGTGCCATGAGTTTGATACCAGTAAGACCAACGAGGCCTCCTGCTACTGCTGAACCAAGGATGAAGCTTGGGATCGCACGAGCTGGATCAGCGGCACCAAATGGAATCGCTCCCTCAGTGATAAATGACAAGCCCATGATGATGTTGGTCAAACCAGAGTTGCGTTCTTCCTTAGTAAATTTGTCTTTAAAGAGAAGAGTTGCGACAAAGATGGCAAGTGGTGGCACCATTCCTCCAGCCATAACTGCTGCCATAGCCACAGAACCACCTGAAGAAACAGTTGCTGCAAGCGTACCTGTACCAAAGACATAAGCCGCTTTATTGACTGGTCCACCCATATCGACAGCCATCATTCCTCCAAGAACGATACCAAGAAGGACAGCTGAACCTCCTCCAAGACCGCCTAGGAAGTCATTCATAGCAGTGTTGATTGCCGCCATTGGGATATTCACAGCTAGCATGACAAATCCAGTCAAGATTGTTCCAAGAAGTGGCAAGAGAAGGATTGATTTTGCACCTTCAAGTGAACGAGGAACTTTAACGTATTTCTTGATAGCAAGAACTAAAGCACCTGCGATAAATCCACCAACAAGGGCACCTAGGAAACCAGATGAGACACCTGCAAGAGTTGAAGTTGCTTCACCACCTGCGGCATAAGGAATTTTACCAAAGGCAAAACCTTCTTTAGCAATAGCACCAGCCACGAAACCTGCTACCAAACCTGGTTTTTCAGCGATAGAGTAGGCAACATAACCTGCAAAGACTGGGAGCATCAATCCAAAGGCTGCACCACCAATTTTCATGAACATAGAAGCTAACTCATGGTAAGAACCAAGATTGCCAAGTTTTTCATTTGGAACACCCAAAGCGCCGTCAATCAAGAAGGCAAGGGCAATCATGATACCACCGCCAATAACAAATGGCAACATTTGAGATACACCACTCATCAAGTGTTTGTAGAAGGCACCACCAAGGCTTTGTTTTTCGTTAGAGGCTGTTGCAGCTTTTGCACCATTAGCGGCACGGTAGACTTCCGCTTCTCCTGAAAGAGCCAAGTTAATCAATTCTTCTGTTTTACGGATCCCGTCAGCCACTGGACGATTGATCAATGGTTTGCCATCGAAACGATCCATCTCAACCGCCTTGTCTGCAGCTATGATAACAGCTTTAGCCTTGCGGATGTCCTCAGCAGTTAGTTGGTTTCCAACACCGCTAGCACCGTTGGTTTCAACCTTGATTCCAACACCCATTTCAGCAGCCACTTTTTGAAGGGCTTCTTGAGCCATGTAAGTGTGGGCAATACCTGTTGTACAAGCTGTAACAGCAACGATAAAGTCACCAGAGTCATTGGTAGGTGCTTGAACTGGCTCCTCAGCTTTTTCTGAAGCTTGGTTAAAAAGTTCGATAACTTGGTCAGCTGATGTTGCTTGACGAAGTTTATCAGCAAAGCCATCTTTCATCAAGTATTGAGACAATTCTGCCAAGGCTGCCAAGTGAGTATCATTGGCGCCTTCTGGAGCAGCAATCATGAAGAAGAGGTCAGTTGGTTGTCCATCTAAACTTTCATAGTCAACACCCTTGTTTGATTTAGCAAAGAGAACAGTCGCTTCTTTTACAGCAGCATTTTTGCTGTGAGGCATTGCGATTCCATCACCCAGACCAGTAGAAGTGAGAGCTTCACGCGCCAAAATTCCTTCTTTAAATGTTTCAAAATCTGTTACATAACCGTGGTCTGTCAAACTTTTAATCATCTCGTCGATGACAGCTGTTTTTTCAGTTGCCTGCAAATCCAGCAACATGACATCTTTTCTCAATAGGTCTTGAATTTTCATCGTTTTTCTACCTCAACTTTTTCATATGTTTCTTTAATAAATTCTGCCGTTGCCAAGTCATCTGAGAATGTCGTTGCTGTTCCACAAGCAACTCCCCATTTGAAGGATTCTACTACATCTTTAGATTTGACAAATTCACCTGTAAATCCAGCAACCATAGAGTCACCAGCTCCAACTGAATTTTTGACTGTTCCCTTGATAGGTTTGGCGAAGTAAGCTCCCTCAGATGTGACAAGAAGGGCACCATCACCAGCCATAGAGATAATCACATTTTGAGCACCTTTAGCTAGGAGTTCTCGAGCGTATTTCTCAATTTCATCTAAACTTTCGAGTTTCACTCCAAAAATCGCTCCAAGCTCGTGATTATTTGGTTTGACCAAAAGTGGCTGGTAGTCCAAACTATCAATCAAGGTCTGTCCTTCAAAGTCACAAACCACTTGAGCACCAGTCTGCCGCGTCAAGGCAATCAAATCCTTGTAGATGACATTTCCTAGGTTTTTAGCACTCGAACCCGCAAACACAACCGTATCATCTGCTGTCAGACTAGATAAAATAGCTTTCAATTCTTCTAACTGGGCTGGTTCGACATTTGGACCCGTTCCGTTGATTTCTGTCTCTTGGTCTGCTTTGATTTTAACATTGATACGAGTATCTTCTGCCACTTGGACAAAACGTGTCTCGATTGCTTCATCAGCCAAAGTATCTGTGATAAATTTACCAGTAAAACCTCCGATAAATCCAGTCGCTGTATTTGGAATATCCAAGCGTTTCAAGACACGACTGACATTGATTCCTTTCCCTCCAGCAAACTTATCATCACTATCCATTCGATTGACACTACCGACTTGGACTTGGTCCAAACGAACGATATAGTCAATGGATGGATTGAGTGTGACTGTATAAATCATACTTCTATTACCTCCGTTTTCTCCTTAATAGCCTGCAAGAGCTCATGCCCTTGACTTGTGATAACAATAGCTCGTTTGAGTGGTGCTACCTTGGCAAAGCAAGTTTGTCCAATTTTTGACGAATCAACCAAGACATAGGTCTGTTTGGCATTCTCTAAAATAGCGCGCTTCACAGCACCCTCTTCCATATCAGGAGTTGTATAATAGCCATCGTCCACACCATTCATCCCGATAAAGGCACGATCAAAGTGCAATTGGTTAATCTGGTTAAGAGCAACGCCCCCGATGCTAGCATCTGTTGCCATCTTGACACTTCCTCCAACCATGACAGTTGGAATCTGCTTTTCAACCAACTGTGCGGCATGGTGAATCGAGTTGGTCACGACTGTAACATTCTTATTGACCAATTCATGAATCAAAAAAGCAGTTGTTGTTCCAGCATCGATAAAGATGACATCTTGTTCCTTGATGAGAGAGGCTGCTTTCTGAGCCAGCAACTTCTTCTCTTGAAGGTTTTTGACAGATTTTTCTTGAATGGTTTCTTCTTCCTGCAAAGAGTGAGGCAATTCTGCTCCACCATGTACGCGACGAAGCTTGTTTTCCGCTTCCAACTCATCCAAATCTCTTCGAACCGTTGATTCTGAGGTCTCTAGCAAACTAACTAATTTTTCTAGAGAAACTACATGATGTTGATTTAACTCCTCTAAAATCAGTTGCTTCCGCTCTGTTTTTAACACCGAATCACCTCCTGTTATCGTTTACACTATTCATTCTATCACACTTTATTTAAAAGTCAAGCATTTTTTATCATTTTCTTTCAAAATCTATCATTTTCCTTATTTCTAGAATTTTTATTGCAAGATAAGGGCCTTTATGGTAGACTATTTGAGTAAGTATTGGAAGATTACTCAAGAGGCTTAAGAGGCCGTGTTGGAAACGCGGTAGGCGTGTAACAGCGTGCGTGGGTTCGAATCCCATGTCTTCCGTTTATTTTAAAAAAGATACCCAAGAAATCTTGGGTATCTTTTTTCTTATATGCTTGTTTTATAACTCGGGTGAATTTCTTAGAAAATATCAAATAGCAATTTCACATTGAGAATTGTTAAGATAATGGAAACGATATAGCCAAGGATGGTATTCCATTTAGCATTGGTAAATTCTCCCATCAGTGATTTCTTAGAAGTTAGATAAATCAGTGGGAAGATTGAAAATGGAAGAGCAATCGAAAGAAAGACTTGTGAATAAACCAATAACTGATCTAATGTTTTTTCCTGATGACCAAACAGAACCGCTACAATCATGACAGGCAACAAGGCAAAGAGACGAGTTGCCAAACGAATGAACCATTGAGGTAATCTCATATGCAAGAAACCTTCCATAACGATTTGTCCAGTCAAGGTACCCGTAATTGTCGAATTTTGACCACTGGCTAATAAAGCCAAGGCAAACAAGGTTGATAAGGTCGAGCTAGCTATAGCTCCTGCAATAGTAGAATCCTGCAAGGCATTATACATTTGAGAGAAGGCAGAAATCTCAGATGCATGGCCGAAAAAGAGAGCCGCCCCGAGAATTAATAGAAGGGAGTTAACCACAAAGGCCAAGGATAATTGGAGATTTGAATCCCAGGTCATAAAGCGCACGGCTTTTCGAACATCATTCTTGTCCTTGTGATTGATTTTCCGAGTTTGTGACAAGGAAGAATGCAAATAGAGGTTATGGGGCATAACCGTTGCTCCCACGATCCCTAGTGCCAAGGTTAATTGACTTTCATGCCCTGGCAAGGGACTTTCAAATAAGGTTGCATTCGGTAGATAACCCTCAACGATTCCTTGGAAGCTTGGATGTGACAAAGCTACCAGATAGGTAAAAATTGCTAGAATGGTTAAAATCAGTGTTGTCACAATAGCTTCAATCTTCTTAAAGCCAAATTTCATCAGAAGCAATAAGAGAAAAACATCCAACACGGTCAAGAGAATTGCTATCATAATCGGAATCTTAAAGAGAAGATTGAGAGCAATCGCTGAACCTAGAACTTCTGCCAGATCTGTCGCCATCAAGGCTAATTCTAAAATCACCCATAGACTATAACGAAGCCATTTAGGTGAATGATGAGCCGTTGCTTGAGCCAGGTCCATCTGGGTTACAATACCAAGCTTTCCTGCCATCTGCTGAAGTTGCATGGCAATGAGAGATGAAATCAAGATAACAAACAAGAGACTATACTTATAGGAAGCACCACCGACTACACTGGTAATCCAGTTTCCTGGATCCATATAACCAACTGCGACAAGAGCACCCGGACCTAAAAAGGCATTTAAATTTTGCCAGAAATGATTGTTATTTGGAGTATCGATAGATTGATTAATCTCAGAGAGTGACACTTTTTTATGAGAAGACATAGATACTTACCTCTTTCTAAACCTACTTTTTCATTATTTTCTATTAGAGAAAAATAAGATTGACTTTAAACTATTAAAACAATGAAAACTATATGAAAAACATTTAGTTTTTTCATTATTTTTCTTAAGGTACCTTAATATTTTTCTTAAGGCACCTTAATTATAACACAAAAATGAAAACCATATGAAAAACATTTAGTTTTTTCATTATTTTTCTTAAGGCACCTTAATTATAACAGAAAATATGATAAAAACTTAAGAAAATTCAGGACTTGATTTAATATTTAGGATACAACAAAATGTTGTATTCTTTTTTTGCAAAAGAATACCAAAGAAAAAATAAAAAACGTTGATTTAACAACGTTTTACCAAGGAATGCAAAAGAATGCAAAGGAATAATGGAGCCGGTGGGAGTCGAACCCACGTCCAAACACCTGCTAACATATTTGTCTACAACCATAGGTTATGTATTCGTTTAACAGTCCCTCGACACATAACTCAAGCCTAGAAACCGCGAGTCTATCAATCTCTTATCAAGCCGCTAGACAAGACTTGATCGTATCTCGCTAATAATAAGACCTGTCATTGAACACGAGCAATCCAAATCGGGTCACGCCTGCTGGTTTTTAGGCAGCTAGAGCGTAAGAAGTGTTATTTTTTGCAGTTATATTTAACTGAGCGTTTACGTCGCCACACGAGTCGCAAAATATGCCTCATAATGCCTGTCGAATCCGTAACGACCCCAAAAGACAATAAAACCATTATACCTTATCTAACACAAAAATGCAAAAAGGAAAGCAATTAACTACAAAAGATAGTCTTTCAAAGATTTTGTCAAAACCTGATAACCAGCAACACTAAGGTGCAACCCATCAGTTGTATAATCTTTTTTGAGTTGACCTGCCTGGTCTGTCAAACTATCAAAAACTGGCACAAATTCTACCTGCATATAGGCAGAAGCAAGCTCTTGATAGGCTTGATTCCATTTCTGAATTTTTTCATTCGTGCGGATATAGACTGTCTGCTTGTACTCTTCTCCCTCATTGACTGGCAAAATAGAAAGCAATTTAATCTCAGTCAATGGATAATCGCGAGCAATGGATTGTATGATAGCTTCGAGGTTATTGAGAGCCTCATTCACAGGCACATCTTTTCCGATATCATTTGTCCCAATCAAAAGGACAATTTTATCTACTGCTCCACCGTACAGATGCGCATCTAGATTTTCTAATAACAGCCCTGTCTGATACCCTCGAATGCCTCGATTGACAATCGTCTTCGAAGTCCCAAATAGTTCCTGCAGAGGATAATATTCGACAATGGAATCCCCAATAAAAAGAATGTCTGGCTCTACAACAGAAACCTGATTTAAGTGACGATACTTGGTTTGGATTTTTTCTTGTTCCTTTAGTAACCAATTTTCTAATAACTGTACTGCCACTTCATTCTCCTTTTTCTAACCAGTTTTCCAAGATTTGATAAACTCCTCCTTGGCTATTGGCTGGCGCTAGAGCAGTAGCCACAGCTTTGGCTTTATCATCAGCATTTTCCATCGCATAGGCAATTCCAGCCATTTCAAGCATTTCAACATCATTTTCACTGTCACCAAAAGCCATGATTTGTTGGGAGGTCAAGTCCCAGCGCTTGAGTAATTCTTCCAAGCCCCATGCTTTATGAATTCCAGCTTGAAGGATATCAATGCAACCATAGCCACTCGATACAGCACGAACACGGCCATCAAAGAGGTCATTGATTTCTTCCAAGACCGAACTCAAACGTTCCTCACCAACAACCATACTCATCTTGAGCACACCACCAAAGAGGTCAGAGGTTAATTCGTCCACAAATTGCATCCGTTGGTAGAATTTTTCAATCATTTCTGGAGTCATAAAACTTTCAAGGTCTGTAAAAATCGTACCTTCTTTGACGAAACCACCCTTCATAGACGTTACAACAAACTGATCCTGACACGCTCGACCCTTAAAATGAGCCAAAGCCTTATCGACAATGGCATCATCCCAAGTCTGAGCCTGAATCAGTTCATTGTTTTCAAAAATACGAGCACCGTTTGCAACAACCAGAACCACCCGATCGACCAAGTGCTCCAGTAGTTGCCTCATGCGGTGAATTTCATTCCCAGTCGCAATGACAAAACGAATACCCCTTTGATCCAACTGATCTAAAATCTTTTCCAAACGTGGGAGATCAAGCTGGCCTCTAGCATCCAGCAAGGTCCCATCCATATCTGTTGCAATTACCTTAATCGTCATTTACTTTCCTCTGGATTCAAGCTAGTCCCACTTCAATCCCACATGTTCGTTCATTTCTTTGTAGGCTGTATCAATTCGTTCCTTAGTCGCTTCATCTAACTGGTCACGATGACTACCACCCTCGATAAAATCTTCTAAGATATAAGTTTGGTATAGGAATAGTGGATAACCTTCTGGAGAATAGGTTCCTTTTGGTGTACGGTTTACCCAAGAAGGATGCGCTTTGGCAGTTTCGATTGTCGTCTTACCGGCTTTTTTCTTAACAGTCACATCCATGAGCACGCCACGCTCTGTCCACTTAGCATTCTCTTCATCTTGCATGGTTTCAATTCGTTGATTGGAAATGAAGTTCCCCATTGAATAGATAATGAGTTTCTTGTCCCCATCTTTTTCAACCGTTTCAGATGGTTCAACTACGTGAGGGTGCCCTCCAAAGATAATATCAGCTCCCCAATCGATCATCTTGTGATAAAGAGCCTTTTGTTCTTCAGTTGGTTCCAAGCGATACTCCACACCCATCTGAGGCATGATAATGGTGATATCTGCTTCCTTCTCTGCTCGTTCAATTTCAGCCTTCATCTTGTCTTCATTTAGGTCTGAAAGATAGCGGTTATAGTCTTCTTGAGAAATACTTTGCTCAATTCCATTAAAACCATAAGAATAGGCTAAAAGTGCAACCTTGATGCCGTTCACTTCCTTGATAACCAGTGGAGCTTGATCACGTGACTCATGCGTATACACTCCAATAGGTGTCATTCCTGCCTTCTCAATAGCATCTGCTGTTGAAACCACACCTTCTATTTGTGAATCTAGGATATGGTTATGCGCCAAGTCTAGCACTTGATAACCGGCATCCTTGATGGCATCCATAACTTCACCAGGTGCATTAAAGAGAGGATAACCTGCCAAATAGTGGTCCTTGTTAACAGTACCTTCAAAATCACCTATAATCAAGTCCGCTTGTTTGAGCCATGGTTTCACATAATCATAATTTTCATGAAAATCATAGGTTCCATCTTCTTTTAAAGCAGAACGATAGATGGGAATATGATAGAGGAGGTCTCCGTTGGCCATAATTCTAGCAGTTTTTTCCTCTTCCTGATCTTTAGCATTTTGATTGGTCTTATTAGCTTCTTGAGAAATGGCATCCTTTTTTTGACTGGTTAAAGGAATTCCTTGGAAGCTTTCAAACAACAAGACCAAGCCCATTGATAAAGCAACTGCTAGCAAGAGTATGGCCACAAATCCCTTATTACTCCACTTGCGATAACTCCTAAAAAAGTTTACAAAACCCCTCATAAAACGAAAAACCGGTCCACGTTTATGTCTATCTTGTCTTCTTTGCATCTTCATTCTCCCTACTTTCTAATGCAAGCCTTTTCTTTTTATTATATCACAGATAAGTAATTCTTTCACAATTGAATCGAACCTACTAGGCATTTTCTATAAAAGCTCGATGCCGTAATGCTTTCAATCCTTGTCATTTTGTGATATCATGTAGAGGTAATGAAAGGAGAGAAAATGTCTGCTATAGAACGTATTACAAAAGCTGCTCACTTAATTGATATGAACGATATTATCCGCGAGGGGAATCCGACTCTTCGCGCAGTTGCTGAGGAAGTTACTTTCCCCTTGTCTGATCAAGAAATCATTCTTGGCGAAAAGATGATGCAATTCCTGAAACATTCTCAAGATCCTGTCATGGCTGAAAAGATGGGACTCCGCGGGGGGGTTGGACTTGCTGCTCCTCAATTAGATATCTCAAAACGCATTATCGCTGTTTTGGTGCCTAATATTGTTGAAGAAGGTGAAACTCCGCAGGAAGCCTACGACTTACAAGCCATTATGTACAATCCAAAAATCGTCTCTCACTCTGTTCAAGACGCTGCTCTTGGCGAAGGAGAAGGTTGCCTCTCTGTTGACCGCAATGTGCCTGGCTATGTTGTTCGCCATGCTCGCGTTACTGTTGACTACTTTGACAAGGACGGCGAAAAACACCGTATCAAGCTCAAAGGCTACAACTCCATCGTTGTTCAGCATGAAATTGACCACATCAACGGAATCATGTTTTACGATCGTATCAATGAAAAAGACCCATTTGAAGTTAAAGATGGTCTACTGATTCTTGAATAAATAAAATCCCGTTGCAAGACGGGGTTTTGTGTTATAATAGAGGCATGAAAACAAATGATATTGTCTATGGCGTCCACGCCGTTACCGAAGCCCTCCTTGCAAACACAGGGAACAAACTTTACCTCCAAGAAGATCTCCGAGGTAAGAATGTTGAGAAAGTCAAGGAACTGGCTACAGAAAAGAAGGTATCCATTTCTTGGACCTCAAAAAAATCCCTCACTGAGATGACTGAAGGTGCTGTTCATCAAGGTTTTGTTCTACGAGTGTCTGAATTTGCCTATAGCGAGCTGGATCACATCCTTGCCAAAACACGCCAAGAAGAAAATCCACTGCTATTGATTCTGGATGGTCTAACTGATCCCCACAACTTAGGTTCCATCTTAAGAACCGCTGATGCGACCAATGTTTCAGGTGTCATCATTCCCAAGCACCGTGCTGTCGGAGTTACTCCTGTCGTTGCTAAAACGGCCACAGGTGCTATTGAGCACGTTCCAATTGCTCGAGTGACCAATCTGAGCCAAACTCTGGACAAACTCAAGGATGAAGGATTCTGGACCTTTGGAACGGATATGAATGGTACTCCTTGCCACAAGTGGAATACAAAAGGGAAAATAGCCCTCATCATCGGAAATGAAGGAAAAGGAATCTCTAGTAACATCAAAAAACAGGTCGATGAGATGATTACCATTCCGATGAATGGACATGTTCAAAGTCTCAATGCCAGTGTTGCTGCAGCCATTCTCATGTACGAAGTTTTTCGAAATAGACTATAAAAAAGTTTCCAGTCATCTGATTGGAAACTTTTTTTATGATTAACTATGTTCGGTGATAAACTTGTAAGCTTCTTGACCAGCGATAGCTCCATCTCCAACTGCTGTTGTCACTTGGCGAAGGTCTTTCAAACGAACATCTCCAACGGCAAAGATACCATCAACTGCAGTTTTCATGTGGTTATCTGTCACAATCCAACCAGCCTGATCTTGGATATTCAATTCTTTAACAAAATCGCTAAGAGGGTCCAAACCAACATAGATAAAGACACCACCGAAGGCTTGTTCTGTCACTTGACCTGTTTTCACATTTTCAAAGACGACAGATTCTACTCGGTTTTCACCCTTGATTTGCTTGACTACAGAGTCCCAGATAAAGCTGATTTTCTCATTCGCAAAGGCGCGGTCTTGTAAAACCTTTTGGGCGCGAAGTTGGTCACGACGGTGAACAATGGTAACAGTCTTAGCAAAACGAGTCAAGAAGAGGGCTTCTTCAACAGCTGAATCTCCACCACCAACTACCAACAAATCTTGGTCACGGAAGAAAGCACCATCACACACGGCACAGTAAGAAACACCACGACTGTTCAGTTCTTCTTCTCCAGGTACTCCCAAAGGACGGTGTTTAGAACCAGTTGCTACGATAACTGTACGTGTTTCATATGTTTGGACATCAGTCATCACTTTCTTAAAATCACCATGGTCTTCTACATTTTCAACATAACCATAAATGTGCTCAACACCAAGATTTTCAAGCGGTTCAAACATTTTTTCTGCCAATTCTGGCCCACTAATATTAGCGTATCCTGGGTAATTTTCGATATCAGAGGTATTATTCATCTGACCACCTGGCAGACCACCTTCAATCAAGCCTACTTTGAGATTGCTTCGAGCAGCATACAAGGCTGCAGTCATTCCTGCAGGACCAGCACCGATAATAATAGTATCGTACATATAGTTTCCTTCTTTCTTGTTGTAACTATCTTTATTCTAACTCTTTCTTGTCAATCATGCAAGGATTATGCCTTGAAAACAAGAATTAAACTCATAACCGCAAAGGATAATACTGGAACAACCAAGACACCAATCATAATCATATCATAGAGATGTGCTTGGCGAGCCTTGGCTGTCTTATCAACTCCCGACATGGCTCTCAGTCCAATCCAAATCCCTAAAAAAATCAGGACGAGGATGGTGGTCAAGATCAAACTCTCGAAATATAAAGAAAATAGTTGCAGTAGCATGATTTCTCTCATTTCTATCTTTTTTAAAGAGTAAACTCAGCTAGTCCAACTAACTGAGTTTTCCTTTATCTATTATATCAAATATAAGTCCGTTTGTAACTAGCAAAGAATTCTTTTGTTCGCTCTTCTTTAGGATGGTGGATAATCTCATCCGGTGTTCCAGATTCGATGATTTTCCCCTTATCTAAGAAGAGAATCTTATCCGCAACTTGGGCTACAAAGGACATATCATGACTAACCAAAATCATGGTTTGACCTGACTTAGCAGCATCTGCAATAGATTTTTCTACTTCACCGACCAATTCTGGGTCAAGAGCTGAAGTTGGTTCGTCTAAGAGCAAGACATCTGGTTTCATAGCGAGAGCACGCGCCAAGGCAACCCGTTGCTTCTGTCCACCTGATAAATGGCGAGGGTAATGGTTTTCACGGTCAGAAAGCCCAACCTTAGCCAACTCTTCCTTGGCAATCTTAGTCGCTTCTTGGTCAGATAATTTCTTAACCACAACCAAGCCTTCTTTCACATTATCAATTGCTGTTCGGCGTTCAAACAAATTAAACTGTTGGAAAACCATAGACAGCTTACGGCGTAGAGAAAGGATTTCTTCTTGAGTAATTTTAGAAAAATCAACTGCGAAATCATCAATCTGAATAGAGCCACTGTCAGGTGTTTCAAGATAATTGAGACTGCGAAGAAAAGTTGATTTTCCAGCTCCTGAAGAACCAATCAAGGCTACAACTTCCCCTTTTTGAATATCCAAGTCCAGATGATCCAAGACAGTCTGTCCTGAAAAGGATTTGCTTAAATTCGAAATCTTAATCATTAACGAAGGTCTCCTTTCACATCTGTCTGCACTGTATCAGGTGCAGAAATAGCCATTTTTCTCTCGATGAAACGACCGAGGCTTTCAATTCCGATATTGACTACCCAATAAACAAGGGCAACGGAGATAAAGCGTTCAAAATAGCGATAATCGGCTCCACCCAAAATCTGAGCTTGGGCAAAGACTTCCACAACACCCGCACTAAAGGCTAGGGAAGTTCCCTTGGTCAATCCGATTAGGGAATTGATTAAGGTTGGAGTTGCCACAACTGCTGCATTTGGAATAATCACTCGTCGATAAACTTGTGCTCGGGTCATACCCAGACTGCGTGCCGCCTCAATCTCACCAGGATTGACTGAGAGAATCGCTGCACGAATGGTTTCACTCGCATAAGCTGCCTCATTAAAGGCAAAGGCGACAATCGCAAAAACAGCCGCTGGAATCGCATTGATATTGAAACCAGTTCCCCATTGCTGATTGAGAGCTTTCAAAGCCAAAGGAATTCCGTAGTAGGTCAACATGAGTTGGACCAAAATCGGTGTCCCTTTTAAGAAACTAACGAAGAAGGCCTGCAAGGGGTATAAAATCTTGACACGATTGATCTTCACAATGGCAAAAAGAAGTGCCAAAACCAAGCCAAAAAGAGCACCACCAATTGTCAACATAATCGTTGTTGGAAGTTGTTGGACAATTCTCGGAATCCCATCAAAGACCGAACGCAGGCTAAACAGCTTACCATCCGGAATCAATTGCATCAAGTTTTGGTACCAATCTGATGCTAAAATCGTTGTAACATTCATAAAAACATCCTCTCCTGATAATGATTCATTCTACCATACTTCTGCCGTCAATGAAATTATTTGCTACGGTCAGATACAGACTTTGTCTACCTACTAGTTTATCATACTTTGAAACAGGGAGGCTATATATTTTATCTATCAAAGAGATAGATAAAAACTATTTCAATCCCAATTCTTCATAAGGTTTTCGATAACCAATTTGCTTAACAGTTCCATTTTCTACTAAAATGGGCCGTTTTAACAACATTCCGTCGCTTGCTAGCAACTCGGCTGCTTCTTGATTTGACAGACTTCCCACCTTATCTTTCAACCCTAATTCACGGTATTTGATCCCACTGGTGTTGAAAAATTGCTTCAACTCAAAACCTGAGGTTTCTATCCAGTTTAAAATGACTTCTTGGCTAGGTGTTTCTTCCACGATGTGAACAGCTTTGTAGTCCACACCGAGTTGGTTTAATTCTTGTTTTGCTTTTTTACAAGTTGAACATTTTGGGTATTCGATAAATTCTAACATGTCTTTCACTTTCTATTTTATATCTTTAAAATCTGCGCCTTCATGCTCCAATAGCCATGCTTTCTTTTCCACTCCTGCAGCATAACCTGTCAGACGCTTGCCTGCTCCCAGCACACGGTGACAAGGTACTAGGATAGACCAAGGATTGCGTCCCACTGCTCCACCAATTGCTTGAGCAGAATCTACTTGCAGCTCTTGAGCAATTTGTCCATAGGTCACTGTCTGGCCATAAGGAATTCCCTGTAAATAGGACCAAACTCGCTTTTCAAAATCCGTTCCGATTGGAGCCAAGGGCAAGTTGGATAAATCCTGAGACTTGCCTTTAAAGTAACCATCTAAGCAAGCAATAACTGGGTCTAAAATGGGATGACTAACAACTGCTTCTATCGTCTCATCTCCTAGTCCTCTCTCAAAATGCTTCTGCTCCTGCATCCAAATGCCATACAGATATTGCTCGTCGGCAACCAAAGACAAGGTTCCTATTGGCGAAAAGTAGAGCATTTTTACGTACTTCTTTTGCATTATTTCTTCAATTTTTGATAGGCCAGGCGTTCGCCATCAACTGGAACCTTACCAACCTGTTTAAAACCTAGTTTTTCAAAAATATGCTGCATGGCCTTGTTTGCAACATGCGTATCTGAGCGAAAATCCAGGTAATCAAATCCTTCAATCAAGCCTTCTAGGAAAGTCTGAGCAACCCCCTGTCCCTGGACATCTGCTGCCACAGCAATACGGTGAAAGACTAGGTACTCTGACTCTCCAGCTTGCCATTTTCCTTCATAAATGGCTTCATAGGCTGCCTCTGGACTTTTGGTCACAGCTGCATAAGCTAGTAGTTCTCCCTCTTCCAAGGCTACGTAGGCTTGACCTGAGATAATATCCTCAATAATAATATCAGCATTTGGATAACCATTTTGCCACTGGTCACTACCAGCATCCGCTAAACATTTTTTAGCATCCTCCATCACCTGCATGATGGCATCTACTTCATTTGGAAAAGCTAATCGAATCTCCATCTTTTCTCCTCATTTCTGACTACTTTCTCCCATCATAGCATAATTTAAGCCTTTTCACAAGCAGTTAAAACTTGACTTTCTGTTTTTATTATTTTATAATCTAGTTATTAAAACTAGATAAAAAGGAGTTGGAAATGAAAACCACCTTTTCCTACCCTAAATGGGCAGAAATTCCAAACATTGACCTCTATCTGGATCAGGTTTTGCTCTATGTCAATCAAGTCTGCGCTCCTGTCTCTCCAGATAAAGACAAGGGACTAACAGCATCCATGGTCAACAATTATGTGAAACATGGTTATCTGACAAAGCCCGACAAGAAAAAATACCAACGCCAACAGATTGCCCGTTTGATTGCTATCACAACCCTCAAGTCTGTCTTTTCGATTCAAGAAATAGCTCAGACACTGAATACTCTCCAAAGTCAAGCCAGTTCAGACCAACTCTACGATGCTTTTGTGGACTATATGAACCAAGGAATTGACCCAGCTAACCCTATTATCCAAAGTAGTTGTCAAACCGTTAAACTCTATCATCAAACTCTAGCCTTAATCCATCATACTCAAGAGGAGGTAATCAAATGAACACTAGTCTTAAACTCAGTAAACAACTCAGTTTCGGAGAGGAGATTGCTAATAGTGTGACCCATGCCGTAGGAGCAGTCATCATGCTCATCTTACTCCCCATTTCATCCACCTATAGTTATGAGACACATGGATTTTTATCATCTATCGGCGTTTCCATTTTCGTTATTAGTCTCTTTCTCATGTTTCTATCATCCACCATTTATCACTCTATGGCCTATGGTTCGACCCATAAATATGTCTTGAGAATCATTGATCATTCTATGATTTATGTTGCTATTGCAGGCTCATACACGCCAGTCGTCTTAACCTTGATGAATAACTGGTTTGGCTATCTAATTATTGCCATCCAGTGGGGAACGACCATCTTTGGTATTCTCTATAAAATCTTTGCTAAAACGGTCAATGAGAAATTTAGCCTTGCTCTTTACCTGATTATGGGCTGGTTGGTTCTGACTATCATTCCTGCCATTATCAGTCAAACAACGCCAATTTTCTGGAGTCTCATGGTAACTGGCGGACTCTGTTATACAGTTGGGGCTGGATTTTACGCCAAGAAAAAACCTTATTTCCACATGATTTGGCATCTCTTTATCCTAGCAGCATCTGCCCTCCAATACATTGCCATTGTTTATTACATGTAAAAAAGTTGAGAATTTTTTCTCAACTTTTTTCTTTACACATATTGATAAAGTACTGGTGCAAGCGCACATCATCAGTCAATTCTGGATGAAAAGAAGTTACAAACATATTTTTTTCTTGGGCTGCAACGATTTGATTGTCAACTGTTGCTAGAATTTCTACATCTTCTCCAACACTACTGATAATCGGCCCGCGAATAAAGGTCATCGGAATCTTGCCAACTCCCTTACATTCTGCTTCCGTATAGAAACTTCCTAGTTGGCGCCCATAGGCATTGCGCTCGACTACCATATCCATAGTTCCTAGATGACTCTCTTCCTGAGAAGTAATTTCCTTAGCCAGCAAAATTAAACCTGCACAGGTCCCAAACACTGGTAAGCCAGATAGAATGGCTTCTCGAATGGGAATCAGCATGTCCTGCTCACGTAAGAGCTTGCCCATGGTTGTAGATTCTCCACCAGGTAATATCAATCCCGACAAATCACTCTGATGTTTCTGAAAATCATCTAGATTTCTGATTTCAACACTCTCGACACCTAATTGATCTAGCACTTTTGCATGTTCTGCAAAGGCACCTTGCAAGGCCAATATTCCAATTTTCATCTATTTCCCTCGCTCAGCCATGAGAATTTGGATTTCATTTTCATTAATACCCACCATGGCTTCTCCTAGATCTTCAGAGATTTGAGCTAGGATCTGAGGATTTCGGAAATTGGTTACCGCTTTGACAATGGCACTCGCTCGTTTAACAGGATCTCCTGACTTGAAAATACCTGAACCGACAAATACACCTTCTGCCCCTAATTGCATCATCAGCGCGGCATCTGCTGGTGTTGCAACACCTCCAGCAGCAAAGTTTACAACTGGCAATTTTCCATGCTCATGGACGTATTGAACCAATTCTACAGGGACTTGTAAGTCCTTAGCAGCAACATAAAGTTCGTCCTCACGTAGGTTTTGAATGCGGCGAATTTCCTGATTCATCATACGCATATGACGAACAGCTTGGACGATATCCCCCGTACCCGGTTCTCCTTTGGTACGAATCATAGAAGCACCTTCAGCGATACGACGCAAGGCTTCGCCCAAATCCTTAGCTCCACAGACAAAAGGAACTTGGAATTCTTTCTTATCCACATGGAAACGGTCGTCAGCTGGAGATAAAACTTCACTCTCATCGATATAGTCAATTTCAATAGCCTCTAAAATCTGAGCTTCAACAAAGTGCCCGATTCTGACCTTGGCCATTACTGGAATGCTAACCGCTTCTTGGATTTCCTTAATCATCTTTGGATCACTCATACGGGAAACCCCACCAGCCGCACGGATATCAGCCGGAATTCGTTCCAAGGCCATCACAGCTGCCGCACCAGCAGCCTCTGCAATACGGGCTTGTTCAGGGTTCTGAACGTCCATGATAACCCCACCCTTGAGCATCTGCGCCAAGTTTTTATTTAGTTCATAACGATTTTCAGTCATTTCTTTATCCTCATCATTTGTATTGGTAGCTACCATTTCATTTTAAGTTAGATTAGAAGGAATCACAAGATAAAAATAATGTAATTGTATGGGTACACATTGATTAAAAAACTATCTGACCTTAGCTTAAGGCCAGATAGTTCATCAAATTTTATTTTTCAGCTGTAAGGGCAGCCATTGTGATGTAGTTATATGGTTTGTTGAAGTGTGGCAAGAAGAATAGGTCTGTCAATGCCAATTTATCAATTGTCACATGTTCTTGGATAGCAAGTGAGAACATGTGGATTCCCATGCTGATTGCAGAATCGCGTGAAACCATTTGTGCACCAAGAATTTCACGGCTATCTTTGTCAAAGACAATCTTGATGGCTACTTCATGGTTATCATGTTTCATGAATTCTGGTTTTTGAAGATCGTTAAATCCTGTTTCAGTTGCGTTGTAACCAGCAGCTTTAGCTTTTTCAAGAGTCAAACCAGTTGAAACCATGTGAAGACCGTAGATTGAGATACCGTTTGAACCTTGAACACCGATTCCTTCCAATTCATGTCCACAAGCATTGTAAGCACCAACAATACCAGTACGAACTGCGTTTGAAGCAAGTGCGATGTAGCTTGTATCTTTACGAGCGTTGTCATAAACAGTCGCACAGTCTCCAACAGCAAATACACCAGGAAGTGAAGTTTCTTGTTTCTTGTTTACAAGGAAAGCACCGTTACGGAAGAGTTCAATCTTACCATCAGCAAGAGCAGTATTTGGACGGAAACCAACTGCAAGGATAACCATATCCACATCGAAAGTTTCTTTATCAGTAATCAAGCGTTCAACTTTACCGTCACCCTCGATTGCTTTAACAGTTTGACCAAGAGCCAAGCGAATGTTGTGGTCTTCCAAGTTCTTCGCCATCATTTGTGTGAAGTCTTTGTCATAGTAACCGTTCAAAACAGTATCAACGATATCAACAAGGACAACTTCTTTTCCAAGACGCTCAAAGGCTTCAGCAAGTTCAACACCGATGTAACCACCACCAACAACGGCAATACGGTCGAGGTGTTGGCTCTTGTCAGCAAGTTTATTGATAACTTCTTCAGCATTTTGGTACAATTTCACGAATTGTACGTTTTCAAGAGTTGCTTTAAATTCGCGGTTTCCTTTAACAATTTCAACACCTTCGATTGGTGGCAAGATTGGTGTAGAACCCGTAGCAAAAATCAATTTCTCGTATGATTCTTTGTGTTCTTTTCCTTCAACTTCAGCTGTAACTACTTTGTTATCATAGTCGATTGAAAGAACTGGGGAATTCATGTAAACCTTAGCACCCTTAGCTTCCAATTTTTCTTTATCAGAATAGAACAAGCCTTCAGCACCGTCAATTTGTTCACCGATCCAAAGGGCCATTCCACATCCTAGGAAAGAGATGTTAGAGTTTTGGTCGAATACAACAATTTCGTTCTCATTACCAAAATTATCCAACATAGTATTAATACATGCTGTACCAGCGTGGTTAGCACCAACTACAACGATTTTACTCATAGAAAAATTCCTACCTTTAATTTAAAATTTACTCTTCTAGTATAACATTTACTGTTAGCGTTTACAAGAGTTTAGCTAATTTTCCCGATTTTTTTGTAAAAAAGTGTAAATAATCTGTATTTTATCAGCCTTTCTTACAATTACTCTTTATATTTTCTGAGCATATTTCTTGACAACTTTACAAATTTTATTTGTGAAAACGCTGACTTTATGGTATGCTAGTATCATGGAAAGAAAATGTAAGGGGTTAAATTTAATATAAATTTACTATATTTCAGCCTTCTTTTCATAAGAGAAAGGAGTTGGTAGCTTGCCTCTTAGTTCACATTCCGAACGGCTAATGGGAACCACTATCACTATTTCATTAGTGGATGAGCGAGCAGATATCTTGCTCCAAAAATCCTTTGATTTGCTCAAAGAGCTCGAATACCGCTTCAACGCCAATAGCCAAGAATCTGAGTTGATGGAAATCAATTATCAAGCTGGAATAGCTCCTGTCAAGGTTCATCCAGACCTGTTTGAACTGATTTCACTTGGTTTAGAGCATAGCCTAGCGCCCTCTAGCCATCTCAACATCAGTATTGGTCCCTTAATTCAAACCTGGCGCATCGGTTTTTCGGATGCCAAAGTCGCACAACCTCAAGAAATTGAATCGGTACTTCCTTTAATCAATCCTCATTCTATCGAGTTAGATTCTTCTACTTACACTGTATTCTTGAAACAGAAAGGAATGAAGATTGATCTTGGTTGTTTAGCCAAGGGTTATAGTGCGGATAAAGTTGCCCAATTTCTGAGAGAAGAGGGAGTAACATCTGCCTTGATCAATCTGGGAGGGAATATCCTGACTATTGGAAAAAATCAGGCAAGAGGAAATCAACCTTGGCAAATCGGGATTCAAGACCCAGCCAATCCTCGGGGAAATCACTTAATGACCATCCCCGTTGTCAATCAATCTGTCGTCACTTCAGGCATTTATGAACGTCACCTGACAGTCGATGGAAAAGATTACCATCACATTTTTGACAGCCAAACAGGATATCCTGTTGAAACGGAACTAGCAAGTCTAACTATCATCTCTGATAAATCTGTTGATGGAGAAATCTGGACAACTCGACTCTTTGGAGAAAGACCTGCTTCTATCCTCTGGCAAGTCGAAAGTTTGGAGGGCATCGAAGCTATCCTCATCGATAAGGAAGGTCACCTAAGCTGTTCTTCAGGAATTCCTACTCTATAGAAATAGATGTTTCAATGGAGTTTTAAAATCGTATTATGTAAAAAGAGAAAGGAAATCTCATGTTAAAACTTATTGCTATTGTTGGAACAAATTCAAAACGTTCTACAAACCGCCAATTGCTTCAATACATGCAAAAACACTTTGCTGAAAAAGCTGAAATTGAACTTGTTGAAATTAAAGACATTCCTGTCTTCAATAAACCAGCTGACAAGCAAGTACCTGCTGAAATTCTAGAAATAGCTGCTAAAATTGAAGAGGCAGATGGCGTTATTATCGGTACTCCTGAGTATGACCACTCTATCCCAGCTGTTTTGATGAGCGCTCTTGCTTGGTTGTCTTATGGTATTTACCCACTTTTGAACAAACCAATCATGATTACAGGTGCTTCATATGGTACGCTTGGTTCATCACGTGCCCAATTACAACTTCGCCAAATCTTGAATGCTCCAGAAATTAAAGCAAGTGTCCTTCCAGATGAATTCTTGCTTTCACATTCTCTTCAAGCCTTCAACCCAAGTGGAGACCTAGTGGATCTTGATGTTATCAAAAAACTGGATGCTACTTTTGACGACTTCCGTATCTTTGTAAAAATCACAGAAAAATTGCGTAACGCACAAGCCCTACTTCGCAAAGATGCTGAAGACTTTGACTGGGAAAATTTGTAAGATAGGAGACCAAAAAGAATGAAATTTGTTGGACTTGTAGGATCAAACTACGATCAATCATATAACCGTAAACTCTTGGAATTCATCCGTCGTCACTTCAAACTCAAATTTGAATTAGAAGTTCTTGAAATTGATGAAGTTCCAATGTTTAACCAAGACGAAAAATGGGATGAAAGCTTCCAATTGCGTCTCTTGTATAACAGAATTACACGTGCTGATGGTGTCATTATCGCTACTCCTGAGCACAACCACACAATCTCAGCTTCTCTTAAATCTGTTCTTGAATGGCTTTCATACGAAGTTCATCCATTTGAAAACAAACCAGTTATGATTGTGGGAGCTTCTTACTACGACCAAGGTACTTCTCGTGCCCAAGTTCACCTTCGTAAGATTCTTGACGCTCCAGGTGTCAATGCCTATACACTTCCTGGAAACGAATTCCTTCTTGGTAAAGCCAAAGAAGCTTTTGACGCAGAGGGCAATATCACGAATGAAGGAACAGTTAAATTCCTCGAAACTTGCTTGGATAATTTTGTAAAATATGTAGGAGTTGTTTCAAAATTGAAAAAACCAAAACCAATTGAACCAGAAGATTTGGATTGTGGCAGACCAATTGCTACCACAATCACAGAAGTTGATCCCGATGATCCAGAATGGGTTGAAAAAGTTGCTGAAATTACTGGTGCGGTTTCAGGTGATACCTATGTCAAACTAGATCATGGTATCTTAACTGTTAACCAAATCGATATGTTCTTGAAAGCAATGCCATTTGAATTGACATTTGCAGATGATAACAACCAATTCTTATACTACAATAATGTTCACCAAGATCCAAACACCATGTTTGCTAAACGTGTACCATCTCAATCTGGTAATCGTCTCTCAACTGTCCATAACTCACTTCCCGGTGGACGTATGAAAAATGTTGAATGGGTTGTCGGTGTACTGCGTAATGGTGATCAAGAATATGTTCGTACAATCGTTCCTGGATCTCCTGCAGGGGTTATCAATACTCACAACTATCAAGCTATGTACTATCCTGATGGATCATACGCTGGTATCAATGAAATAGTCTTCAACTTCCAACCATGGCTTGATTGGTACCTCAATACAACTGGTCAACGTCTAGTTGGTGGAAATGCTGCAGCTCCTGCTGGCGGACATGGTCACGGTGATGCAGATGCTACATCTGGAGCTTCTGATGCAGGTGAGGCTGGAGGCCACGGTGGTGGTGCAGACGCTACATCTGGAGCAAGTAACTAATAATAGCTTTGGGAACCATCTTGGTTCCTTTTTTAGTGATAAAAAGACTAGCAGACAAAAACTGCTAGTCTTTTGGTTATTATTTTATCTATCCTTGTTAAAAGAAAGAATATTTATTATGAATTTGGGTCGTCGAGACTACGACCATGTAATCCTTTTTCACGTTGGACTTGACGTAGTTTCTCTGGTGTAACATCGTTTCCTTCTTCGTCCACAATTTTGATCCCTTCAATGTGGTGACGAACAGAGCGACGATAGCCTTCGATATACTCCTCACGAAGTTTAGCTTGTTCCACTTTTTCAGCAGAAGTTAAGCCTTCTGTTTTTTTCTTTTTGGCAAGCTCGTTGATACGAGCGATTTTTTTCGGATCCATTTCTTCTCCTTTGTGATAAGATACAGTCCGTTTGACTGAGTTTATTTGGTATTGATTTGGTTAAAACGTGCAAGTTTAGCTGCTTTTTGAGTTAAATGAGACAAGATAGCCAAACGATTTTGACGGACAGTCTGATCTTCAGTCATTACCATGGTATTTTCAAAGAAAGCATCAATAATTGGGCTAAGCGCAAAGAGTTGGTTCAATTGTTGACTGGCAGTCCCTGACAAAACAAGTGATTCTACTGCTTCTGCCAAGGCTTTCTCTTCTTCATTCTCAAAAAGTGCTGAATCAACTGAAGCACACCCTTCTGCCTTCTCAGCCAAGTTAAAGGCACGAGAAAGTGATTCAACAGAAGGTTTGAAGTCTTCTTCCTTGCTTGCTTCTACGAGAGTACTTGCTACTTCCAACATCTCTGCCACAACAAAGTTTGAACCTGCAAGAACTGCTTCCTTGATATCTTTTGGAGTAGAACCCATCATCTTATCAACACGAGCCTTGATAAAATCCATAACCTCTGCTTTATTTTCATAAGTCAAGCTGTCAAATGTTAAAGCATAAAGGCTATCAATCAACTCATCCATAGCAATGTGCCAACCAAAGGCATCCAAGATACGAACCACACCTTGCGTCGCACGACGAAGGGCATAAGGGTCATTAGAACCTGATGGAATCAAACCTACTGAGAAGAAACTCAAAATAGTGTCCAATTTGTCTGCAATGGCAAGCACTGCGCCGACTTTGCTCTTTGGAAGTTCGCCTTCGGCTGATGTAGGCATGTAGTGTTCACGAATAGCAGCTGCCACCGCTGGAGTTTCACCAGCAAGAAGGGCATATTTCTCACCCATAATTCCTTGGAGTTCGTCAAATTCGCCAACCATACCTGTCAACAAGTCAAACTTGTAAATAGCAGCTGCACGGGCTAGGTCAATCGTTTCATCCGCTGACAAACCAGCCTTTTCTGCCAAGAGAATAGCAATCTGGCCTGTACGAATCATATGTTCACGAAGGGAACCAATCTTCTCATGGAAGGTTACATTGTTTAATTTTTCAACAAGATCTGAAATAACTAATTTTTGGTCTTCACGCCAGAAAAATTCACCATCTTCCAAACGAGCTACCAAAACTTTTTCATTTCCTTTGATGACATTTTCCAAATGCTCTGCGTTTCCGTTACGGACAGAAATGAAGTTTGGCAAGAGGTTGCCATCTTGATCGCGAACAACAAAGTAACGTTGGTGTTCCTTCATCGAAGTCACCAAGACTTCTTCTGGAACTTCAAGGTATTTGGCATCAAAACTTCCCATAAAGGCAGTCGGGTATTCAACCAAGTTCAAGACTTCATTAAGCAAGTCCGCATCAATTTCGATATGTACACCATGCTCAGTTTCGATTGCTTTGATTTGGTCAACAATCATTTGCTCTCGTTCACGTGGATCTGCTATTACAAATTGTGCACGAAGATCTTCTTCATAGCTCAAGGCTGACTGAATTTTGGTTTCTTTCCCCAAGAAACGATGACCACGGCTGACACGATCTCCCTTGATATCAAGGAAATCCAAATCAAACTCTTCTTCATCTAAAAGAACAGTTAAAGTGTGAACAGGGCGGATGTATTCAAAGGTGTTGTTAGCCCAGTGCATGCTGACAGGGAAAGTCAATGACTTCAAGACATCTACAACACCAGGAACAATTGCTTCAACTGCTTGACCAACTTCTTCCTTAGTGACATAGACATATTCTTCACCCTTGATTTCACGGAATTCGATATCTTCAACAGTCAATCCTTTTCCACGGACAAATCCTTGAGCTGCTTTGGTAAAATTTCCATCACTATCCAAGGCAATTTTCTTTGCTGGCCCCTTAAAATCTTCAGTCAAATCAGACTGTTTGTCTGCAAGACCAGTCACACGAACAGCCAAACGACGTGGTGTTGAGAAGGTTTGAACAGCTTCAAAAGATAGGCGGTTTTCCTTGAGGAAGGCTGCCATTTTTTCGCCTAGTTGTTTTTCACTTGGTGTGACAACATAGGCTGGTAATTCTTCAAGACCGAGTTCTACTAATAAGTTTTTTGTCATGTTTTTTCTCCGAAAAATATCTTTTTATTTTCCAGTTTGCCTTATGTGATTGGCACGCAAGCAATCAACTTCGTTGTTTCATTGCTAAAATTGGAGCCAAAAGTCTCCAATTTTGCCTAGTATCCTTAGCTTCACTAAGGATACCTTCATCACTGCGGCAACTGGTTCAGGGCTCACACTGTTCGCCCATTTTCGTAATTTGTCACTTTCTTTATTCTGCGTCTTCTGCTAGGAGTTTAGCTCGTGTTGCTTCATCCAAAAGCGGGTAGCCTAGGCGTTTACGTTCTGCGACAAAGGTTTTGGCTACAACACGAGCCAAATTACGGATACGAGCGATATAGCCTGCGCGCTCTGTTACAGATACGGCACCACGCGCGTCAAGCAGGTTAAAGGTGTGTGAACATTTGAGAACATAGTCATAGGCAGGGTGTACCAAGCCTTCTTCTAATGCACGACCAGCTTCTTTTTCAAACTTATCAAAGTTTTCAAGCAACATTTCTTGATCCGAAATTTCAAATGAATATTTTGAATGCTCATACTCAGGCTGAATAAAGATTTCTCCGTATTTTACACCATCAGCCCACTCGATATCATAGACAGAGTCTACTTCTTGAATGTAAGAAGCCAAACGCTCCAAACCATAGGTTACTTCCGCAGTCACAGGGCTAGTTGCCAATCCACCGACTTGTTGGAAATAAGTAAACTGAGTGATTTCCATTCCGTCAAGCCAAACTTCCCAACCAAGACCAGCTGAACCAGTTGATGGGTTTTCCCAGTTGTCCTCAACGAAACGAATATCGTGCTCCAAAGGATTGATTCCCAATTTTTCCAAAGACTCAAGGTAAAGTTCTTGGATGTTTGATGGAGAAGGTTTCATAACCACCTGGAATTGGTGGTGTTGGTAGAGACGGTTAGGATTTTCCCCGTAACGACCGTCAGCAGGACGACGTGATGGCTCTACATAAGCCGCATTCCATGGCTCAGGTCCGATAGCACGAAGAAAAGTGTAAGGACTCATGGTTCCCGCACCTTTTTCATTGTCATAAGCCTGCATAAGCATACAACCTTGGTCATTCCAAAATTGTTGTAAAGTAAGGATGATTTCCTGGAAAGTCAATTTTTTAGACATTATTTTCTCCTTTTTCTATAAATTACTTGCGACACGAGTCTGCCTCGTCGATCATACGAGGCAAGACGAGTTAGTACTGCGTCTAGCTCAGCACTCTAGTGCTGAGCGTAGGCCAATCCGACTGTAAGGAGGTCTCTGCCACTGACGCAGTGAAATGTTAATTTCTTAGACATTGTTTACTCCTTTAGTTTTTATATTTCTTTTTCAATTAATTTCTGCTGAACAAACCAATTTAACAAGGGAAGAGTTTTATCTGTATTTGCCCATAAATGATAAGAATCGAAGACCGCTTGTACACTACCTAGATTTTCTACCAACTTATCTATTGTCAAAAAACTACGCCAGTATTCGTAAAAAATACTTGCATAGTTCTTATCATAAGTCGAAGAACCAAAATCATTCAATGAATGCCAACCATACTTCTTCTGAAAAAGTTCTACAAGAGATTGATTACAAATTTTTTCCGCTTGAAATTCCTCTTCTGTCAAGAAATACTTGCGACTAATATATTCAACCATCCCCTCTTCGAACCATATATAAGAGTCGTAACCATCAAAATCATCTAAAAAATGCTCCGACCAATGAGCTAACTCATGTCCTACAATCTGTAAGAGGAAATTTTCAGATAAAGAATGATAGTGACTTTCTATTGCTTGAGTTTGCTGAGAACACTCGTAGTCCATCAACTGATACAAATACAACTCTTTCCAAACAGCTAAATCAGGCGTCATAACCATTCGTCTATTATTTGTATAGGCTGGAACAGCACTTTCCCTAATAATCTGTGTAGCAACATTAAAACTTGACCAAATAACGGCTTGCGGTAAATCACAGACTGCAAGTTCATTCTTTAAAAAAGATTGATAATCTTTCAACTTTTCAGTATTTCTTACTACAAACTCACGAAATGCAGCTAGTTGACTATCGTCTTTTACAAGATAAAGGTTTTCCACGTCTCTCCTTTCTTTCACATAATAGACTGAATAAGCGAAAGAACCGCGTCCGACAATCCTAGGTTGATTTAACCTAGGGGCGTCAGAAACGCGGTTCCACCCTAATTTATTACTTCATTGTTTTTGAAAATACTACAGAAAGCGCCAGTTCTTTATTTTGCCCTACTTGGCTCCCACTATCCCAAGCTCGCTTGAAGAACGCCATAAGACTTTCTTTCCTGCTGACTATTATATCAAAAATTAGAACAATGTACAATTCTTTTTATGATTTTCTAGAAATCCATATCATCAACTCGTGGAGCACCAGACTGAACAGCAATTGTTTTTAAGGTTTCCCTTTCTTCATGACTCAATTCAATTCCAAAAAAATCAAGATTAGCCTGAATCCGCGATGCTGTAACAGATTTCGGAAGTGGTAAAAATTCTTCTGCTAAGCTCCAGGCCAAGGCTATCTGAGCAACAGACTTTCCGTGATTTTCAGCTATTTCTTGCACTTGCTTGCTATCAAACAGTTCTCCCTGACCAAAAGGGCCCCAAGCTTCCAATAAAATTCCTTTTTCTAGACAGTAATCTACCACTTCCTCTTGATACACACCTGGAGCCAAACGAACTTGATTGACCGCTGGAACGATAGTTGCTGTTTCAAGCAAGGCATCCAAATGATGGGGAAGGAAATTACTAACTCCAATAGCACGGATTTTGCCTTCTTGATAGAGGTCTTCCATAGCTCTCCAAACTTCTGAATTTCGGATTTTCCAGTGGTTATTTTCTCTGAGCGGTTTTGGATTTGGCCAATGAATCAAATACAAATCCAAATATTCCAAGCCCAGCTTCTCTAAAGACTCTTCAAAAGCCTGACGAGTTTGCTCATAGTTGTGATTTGTATTCCAGAGTTTGCTGGTTACAAAAATTTCCTCACGCGGAACGCCACTATCTTGAATGGCACGACCAACGCTTTCTTCATTTTTATAAATCGCTGCCGTATCGATATGGCGATAACCTACCTTTAAAGCCTCTAAAACTGCTTTGTAGGCAATCTCTCCATTTTCAGCTTTCCAGGTTCCAAATCCCAGTACTGGAATTGTAACACCATTGTTTAAAGTATAAGATTTCATTATTTTTCCTTTCTATGAGAAGAAAATCCAAAGAGCCAAATTTTCAAGGAAAACTTTTCTCTTTAGATTTTGTGTATTATTGATTGCGGTCGTAGTAGAGCTGGTGAGCTTTAAGACGAGTATCTAACAAATCTGGAATGGTCACAAAGTCATACCCTTGCCCTTTCAAATAGTCAATAACCTTCGGTAGAGCATTGACCGTCTCAGCATGGATATCATGCATGAGAATAATAGAACCATTCTTGACTTCTCGTTGAATTTCTGTCAAAATCGCTGCTTCATTTTTGTTCTTCCAGTCCAGACTATCCACATCCCACATAATAAAGCTCAAATCAAGGCTATTGCGAATGTCGTCTGTAATGGCTCCATAAGGCGGACGCATGAGTTTGGAACTAGAACCCAACACTTTAGTTAGCGCATCCTCAGTATCAGTAATTTGTTTTTTAGCTTCATCAAGGGAAAGTTTTGAAAGCACTGGATGACTCCAACTATGGTTTCCAATGACATGTCCATCCGATTTCATGCGTTTCAAAATCTCTTCATTTCCAGAAACATTCTTACCTAGAACAAAGAAAGTTGCCTTGATACCATACTTAGAAAGAGTATCTAATGCTTGATTTGTCGTTGCAGGATTTGGTCCATCATCAAAAGTCAGGGCCACTACTTTACGATTTTTCTTTTCATAATAAGCCTTATATAGCTCTGCATCCTTATCTAATAAATAAGAGGACTGAATAACTTCAAAGAAACTAGATACTGGCAAGGCAATCTCGTCTAGATTTTCAACTGACTGACTTGGATAAAGGATAATCTGACTATCCTTGTAATCAAAATTCCATGCAGACAAGTCTTGGTCAGAGAAACCTTTAACAACTTGATCAATCTTTTCTTGCTCCAATTTCTTGTCCTGTAAGAAAGAAGTCAGTTCTTTTATCAGTTGCTCTTTAGCCTTACTAGCATCTGAAAATAGTTGATCAAGGGTAAAAGGTTTACCATTTTCTGTCAAATGCACTTTCGCTAGACTAGTTTTTTCAGTCTCTTCAACTTTTGACGAAGTTAAATCATAGACTTGTTTCATCACACTTCGGTTGACAATCCCTTTTAAAGTCGAATCCTGTTTCTCCGTATAATAAAAAACCAGATTTTCCTTGTCTTCCAGATTTTCCTTAATATCCTGTATCATGATTTCTTTTACAGATGAAATCACTTGCTCCCCTTGGAGAGGATAATAGGCAATTACTTCGGCTTGTCCCTTACGAAAATGATCTTTCTGATTTCCCTCACTCAATTGATTATCTTTATCATTTTTTAAAGACTCAATTTTTTGTTCGAAACTTTGCTTTGTATATACTTTGTATCCAATCATTGAACCAAGGACACAAATACTTACCGAAAAGATAGCTACCAGGGCTATTAAACCGATTCTCTTTTTATCGTGCTCAACACGTTTTGCTCTACTTTTATCCATAGAGATATCATATCAAATTCAGGCTATAATTTCAATGATTTTAGAGGAAATAGTATATTAAAAAGAGGGGAACTCCCTCTTAAAATCTTATTTTACTGCTTCTTTCAAAGCATCTACCTTGTCCAAACGTTCCCATGGAAGGTCAATATCTGTACGTCCCATGTGTCCATAAGCCGCTGTTTGACGGTAAATTGGACGCTTGAGGTCCAGCATTTGGATAATTCCTGCAGGGCGAAGGTCAAAGATTTGACGGGCTGCTTTTTCAAGCTTGCTTTCGGCTACTGTTCCTGTACCAAAGGTATCGATACGAACAGAGACAGGCTGCGCAACACCGATGGCATAGGCCAATTGCACTTCTGCTTTCTTAGCAAGGCCTGCTGCAACGATATTCTTGGCAATATAACGAGCCGCATAAGAGGCTGAACGGTCCACCTTAGTCGCATCTTTACCAGAGAAGGCACCACCACCGTGACGAGAGTAGCCACCATAAGTATCTACGATGATCTTACGACCAGTCAAACCTGAGTCCCCTTGCGGTCCACCGATTACAAAACGACCAGTAGGATTGATGAAGAATTTGGTTTGCTCATCCAAGTAAGAGGCTGGAATAACCTCTTTGATAACCTTATTAATGACATCATTGTGAATTTGTTCGTTGCTGACTTCTGGATCGTGCTGAGTTGAAATAACAACTGTGTCCACACGTACTGGACGGTCATTTTCATCATACTCAACCGTAACTTGTGATTTAGCATCTGGGCGAAGATAGCTAATTTCCCCAGACTTACGAAGTTCTGCCAGACGACGAACCAATTTATGACTGAGTGAAATTGGCAAAGGCATGAGCTCTTCTGTTTCATCCACTGCAAAGCCAAACATGAGACCTTGGTCTCCAGCACCAATTAAGTCCAGCGGATCTTGATCTGCATTTCCACGAACCTCCAAGGCTTCGTTAACACCTTGGGCAATGTCAGGAGATTGTTCCACCAAAGATGGATGTACTCCTACAGTCTCAGCAGAAAAACCATATTCTGTATTAGTGTAGCCAATCTCTGCAATGGTATCACGAACCACACGGTTAATATCCACATAGGCATTTGTAGATATTTCACCAAAAACATGGACGGAACCAGTATATACAGCTGTCTCAGCAGCAACGTGCGCATCTGGATCCTTAGCTAAAATAGCATCCAAAATCGCATCTGAAATTTGGTCTGCAATCTTATCTGGATGCCCCTCAGATACAGATTCAGACGTGAATAATTTACGTTCTGACATAAAAATGTCCCCCCTTAAAAATAGTGTTATAGAGTTACAAAGTACTGATAGGAAATTTCTTAGTGCTGAATACCTACCATCTTATCGGGACTATATAACTTTATCATTATACCATTTTTTAACGCAATTTACAGTCTTTAATGTAGTGTTTCTGTTTAGATAGTTCGTTCTCATAAATAAAAAAAGTTGGAGCTCAGTACTCCAACAATTACTATTAAAATGTTTGGCGTTTTGCTTTGCGCTCTGCACGACCGCGAGCACGATTTTCAGCACGCTTGGTTTTGCGGCGCTTTTCATCAACCGCCCATTGAATTTTTTTCTTATAACCTGGTTTGACTTTTTTCTTTTTCTTTTTAACCAAACCAATCATTTCGATATCAAGTTTATCTTGTTTTTTCTCACGGCTGACACGACGATCACGGTCATAAGTATCTTGGAATTCTCCATCTTTTACCATCTTAGGAGTAAACTTGATTCCCAATTTCTCCAACTCACGGATATCCGAGTCATCACTTGGCTGATAAAGGGTAATAGCTGTACCTGGTAGGCCATTTCGTCCAGTACGACCAACACGGTGAACAAAGAAGGACAAATCTTGCGGAATAGCATCATTGATGACATGGCTGACACCTTCAATGTCAATTCCACGCGCTGCCAAATCTGTTGCGACAATATACTCAAAATCCAGATTTTTCACCTGGTTCATGATACGTTTGCGCTCACGAGGGGCAATACCCCCATGGATTTTTGCCACCTTCAAGCCTTGAGCAGTCAGATATGAATACAATTCATCAGCACGCGTTTTAGTGTTAACAAAAATCATTGCCAAATACGGTTGCATCAACTGAGTCAACTGGTAAATTTGAGCATTCTTGTCACGTCCCTTTGTAGAAATCAACCAATTATCAATGGTATCAGAAATGACCGTTTTGGTCTTGATTTTCTCCATAACAGGATTTGACAAGTATTTTTTCAAGAATGGTTGCAGTTTTTGTGGGATAGTCGCTGAGAAGACCATGAATTGCAAGTCTTTTGGAAGGCTTCCAGCAATCTTATCAACAGTTTCCAAGAATCCCATATCCAAGGTCATATCTGCCTCATCGACCACAAAGGTCTTAGCCTTGTGAATAGCTAGGTCACCAGACTTAACTAAGTCATAAATACGGCCAGGCGTTCCGATAACAATATGAGGCTGGTTACTTGCCAATTTGTCAATCTGGCGAGCCTTATCTGTACCACCCACATAATTAACCACACGAATTTCTACCTCTGAGTGGGCTGCAATCTGACGGGCTGCTTGGTAAATTTGAGTAGCTAATTCACGGCTCGGTGCAGTAATGACTGCTTGAACACTATCGCTGGTTTCATCTAATTGCTGGAAAATCGGCAATAGGAAAGTGTGAGTCTTACCCGAACCTGTTTTTGATTCTCCAACCAAATCTCGGCCTGCCAAGACAATGGGAATCAACTTATCTTGTACCTCTGTTGGAGTTATAAATTTCAACTCCTCCAAGGCTTCTCTAATATAGTTTTTAAATTGAAATTTCGTAAATGACATAATATCCTCGATTCTATCTATCCTATCAATTATACCACATTTTATTCCATTTCAGTAGTCTCACTTATTTAGGCTATTTCCAGCACCTTTTCTAGTCAGAAAAAGGCTGGAATTTGTGAATCCCAACCTCTTTTCAGTCCTTATTTCCAGTTTAAAATAGCATTCAAGCCATAGTGATCACTAACTTGCGGACCCTTGTTACCATCAAATACGACATGTAAATTTTCCACCTCTAACTCTTTGGTAGTAAAAACATAGTCGATTCGAAGGGGTTCTGTATTCCCCTTCCAGCCATCAATTTCTGGTGGAACGGTATAGCTACCGCTTTTCTCTTGAGCAACTTCAAAAGCGTCTTGTAAGCCTAATGGACTAGCTAAAATAGCTTGGTAACCTTCCTGACCTGCTGGATTGTTGAAATCTCCAGCCAGCAAAAGTGGCTTGTTCAATTCTTTCAAGACAGCCTCAAATCGCGCCCATTCTTCTTGGAAACCTTTATCCCACCAAGAAAGGTGGACACTGGCAACTGCAAGGTCCTTGCCATCAACTACAGTTTCAGCCAGGGCGACACGGCGAGTATGATAGTCTGTTGGATCATCCACATCTGAAACCAAAATTTCTCTTGCTTCAATAGGTGTTTTAGACAAGATAGCCACACCTTCATGGTAGCGGTCATAACCAATATGGTTATAGGCCCAAGTCCAGTAGTAATCTTTCCCTTGCTCTGACAACTTTTCAACCAAAAGTCTAACATAATGGTCTTGGTGAATAGGCTCAGCTGCTGGCAAAGCTTGATAAAGGTCATTAACCTCCACCACTGGCGAAGTGATCTCCTGATTGATTTCTTGGAAACAAATCAAATCATAGTCTTTTTCAAGAATATCCTCAAGCAAAATCTGGAATTTTTCCTCTGCTTCTTTCTCCATCCAACTGTGAGTATTGAGTGTTAAAAATTTCATTCTTTTCTCCCAAAATAAGAGGTTGGAATACAGCTTCCAACCTCAAGTATATTACAATTCTACTTTAGCAACTGCTGTTTTAGCTGCAAGAGAACCTGTTTTTTCTAATTTAACTGATTTAATTGCATCACCATTTGTGAAGACAACTACTGTTGAAGTTTCACGTCCTGCTGCACGGATAGCATCCAAGTCAGCTGTGACAAGAAGATCTCCTGCTGCAACTTTTTGTCCTTCAGCAACATGAACTGTAAATGGTTTACCTTCAAGACTTACTGTGTCCAAACCAATGTGAACCAATACTTCAAGACCTGGTTCAGTCACAATACCAAGAGCATGTTTTGTTGGGAAGATGCTTGATACAGTACCTGAAACTGGAGATACAATGTTTCCATTTGCAGGTTCCACTGCAAATCCATCACCCATCATTTTTTGAGCAAATACTGGATCTTTTACTTGTTCCAAAGCAACAACTTGACCGTCTGCTACTGAGTAAACTTCCTCAGTAAGACCTTTGAAGTGAACAGTGTTTTGTTGTGCTTCAGTCATTTGGCTTGGAAGAGTTTCAGGAATGATTTCACCTGAATCAAGGATATCTTGGATATCAGATTTCAATACGTCTGCTTTTGGACCGTAGATAGCTTGAACTCCTTGTCCTTTCATGACAAGACCCATAGCTCCTTCTGCTTTCCATTGTTCTGCATCACCGACTTTGTCAGCATCTTTTACAGTTACACGAAGACGAGTCATACATGCATCAACATCAACGATGTTTGCACGTCCACCAAGAAGGTTAATAATGTTTACAGCTTGAGAGCCTGCTGCAACTTTCACTTCGCTACTAGCTTCTTCTGAACCTTCAGCAGTTTCGTAATTTCCGTTACGTCCTGGAGTTGCGTAGTTGAATTTTTGAATCATGAAGTTTGCGATAAAGTACATGATTACGGCAAAGAGAACAGTTACCCAGATAAAGTTAACGATATCCATACCAATACCAGCATTAATTGCTAGTGGTGTACGAGTCAAGAATTCAATTGAACCGAATGAGTGGACACGTAGGTTTACTACGTCAGCCATAGCGAAGGCAGCACCTTGAACAAGTGAGTAAACAAGATACATAGGTGTTGCTACAAACATGAACATGTATTCGATTGGTTCAGTAACCCCTGTCAAGAATGTTGCAAGAGCTGTCGCAATCATCATACCTTTATATTGATGTTTCTTATCAGCATCGACATTACGGTAGATAGCAACGATCATACCCATCAAGATACCGAATGAACCGATCATTTGTCCAACTTTGAAACGAGCTGGGTGAACAGTATCTAACAATTGTTGGTAGTGACTTGCATCTGTACCTTTAAGGTTAACAAGGTCTGTTACCCATGCAAGCCATAGTGGGTCTTGACCAAATACTTGAGTACCTTTAGCTGCACCAGTTAAAATGTCATAAGTACCACCAAGAGCTGTGTAGTTCATTGGGATAGTCAACATATGGTGAAGACCAAATGGCAAGAGCAAACGTTCCAAAGTACCATACAAGAATGGTGCAAGGATTGGAGCAGTTTCTTGTGAGTTGGCAATCCAGATACCAAAGCTATTGATACCTGTTTGAACTACTGGCCAGAAGGCAGCAAGTAGAATTGCAGCGATTGCTGAACGAAGAATAACTACAAATGGTACGAAACGTTTCCCGTTGAAGAATGAAAGTGCATCAGGAAGTTTACGGAAGTTGTAGTATTTATTGTAAGCAGTTGCCCCTACAAAACCTGAGATAATCCCTACAAACACACCCATGTTCAATGCTGGAGCTTCAAGAACACTAATGAAGTAATCAGCAACTTTGATTGAACCACCAAAGAGAGTTGTGACCATAGCATCTGGATTTTTCAACATATCTCCTGATACACCAAAGATTGTACCAGTGATACGGTTAATCAAGATGAAGGCAAGACCAGCGGCGAAAGCACCACCAGCACGTTCTTTAGCCCAGCTTCCTCCAATTGCTAGGGCAAACAAAATGTGAAGGTTACCGATAACCCCCCAACCAATTTGCTCAAGAATTCCACCTGTAACTACAAGTGGTGCAAAAGTTGGGTTAATCATTACGATAGACTTACCGATTGAAATCATCAAACCAGCAGCCGGCATAACCGCGATAACCACCATCAAAGCCTTACCGAATTTTTGCCAAAACTCGAAAGACAAGACATTTTTGAATGTATCTTTCATCATTCAAATCTCCTTTATTTTTATTTAGGCAAACGTTTTACGAAAACGTTTGCACTTTCTATAATTCAATTATACCACTTTAATTTTTTTTGTAAAGGCTTTTATAAAAAAAAGTAGACTTTTTTCTAAAATTTTTGTAGTAAAAAAGGAGATATTAAAATCTCCTCAAATATACTTCTATTTTAGATTTTCAGGAATCGGCGCATTGAAATTCCTGATCCGATTGAACCGATAAAAATTCCAATCACAAATAATAAGGCAATCATCAGTGGACTGAATACTTCTGGTGATATCATTGAAAGGTTCTGACCAACCAATGACTTATTAACAGATTGGTAAACCATTTTATAGACAATAAATACCAGAACTGATGGAAGTGTTGCTCCAAGCAAACCAATGAAGGCACCTTCAAGCAAGAAAGGTCCGCGGATATAGCCATTCTTAGCACCTACTAAACGCATGATTTGAATTTCACGGCTTCGTGAAATAATGGTGATACGTATAGTATTAGAAATCAAGAACACCGCAATGAAAATCAATAATCCAGCGATAACTAGTCCCCAAACACGAATAAATGAGGCTAACTTAAACAAGCGTTCTGTATTAGCACCACCATCTTGAACTTCTGATACACCTTCGATTTTTTTAGCCTCTTCTGCTACTGTCTTTACATCACTTGGTGTATTTGTATCAACGATATATGCATCATAGAGAGGATTGGCATCGCCTTCAAAGATTTTCCAGTTGTCCCCCATTGTTTCTGTCAACTTTTCATATTGTTCTTCTTTACTTGAAAACGTAACACTTTTAACGGTTGACATACCTTTCAAAGCATCATATACCTTATGGTAGTCGTTATTTGTAACAGTTTGACCTTCTTTTTCAATGGTCTCACTATTATCAGCTACGTCCTTACGAATGTATACCATTACTCGGACATTATTTTCGATATCTGTAGCTAGTTTAGCCGTATTAAAGATAACAGATGCAAATATTGCAACCAAGGTCAAAGTAATCATAACTGAACTAACAGCAGCTACTGTCATCCAGCCATTTCGTTTCAAACTTTTTAACGATTCAAATAAATGACGAAAAAATCTACTAATCATCGTATCCATATTCTCCTTTAGCTTCGTCACGAACGACACGGCCATTTTCAATGGCAATGACACGGTGGCGCAAGGTATTTACAATCTGACTGTTGTGGGTAGCCATCAAGACAGTTGTACCTTGGAGATTGATGCGTTCCAGCAAGTTCATAATTTCCCATGAATTATCTGGGTCCAAGTTTCCTGTTGGTTCGTCCGCAATCAATACTTTTGGATTGTTTACAATGGCACGTGCAATTGCAATCCGTTGCTGTTCTCCCCCTGAAAGTTCATTTGGGAAAGAACGAACCTTATGCTTCAATCCAACCAAGTCTAAGACTTCCATAACACGTTTTTTGATATTACGGCGACTTTCTCCAATTACCTCCATTGCATAAGCAATATTTTCATAAACGGTTTTCTTTGGTAACAGTTTATAATCTTGGAAGACAACCCCAACACTACGACGTAGGAGAGGAACATCTTTCTTTTTAATTTTAACCAGATTAAAACCAGCAACAGATAAGCTTCCTTTTTCGATTTTTACTTCGCGATACAAAGAACGAATAAAGGTTGATTTCCCAGCTCCTGAAGGTCCTACGATGTAAACAAATTCCCCTGGTTGAACGCTTACCGAAACACCACGTAGGGCAGTCGTTCCGTTGTCGTATTTTTTGACGACATCTCTCATTTCAATAATTGACATGTGAGTTCCTTTCTATCTTAGCTGATTCTCCACTTGAGATAGGCATCAATAAAACCATCTAGGTCTCCATCCATAACCTTATCTACTTGTGCAACTTCAAAGCTAGTTCGGTGATCTTTTACCATAGTATATGGCGTAAAAACATATGAACGGATTTGGCTTCCCCATGTGATTTCCTTTTTCTCACCCTTGAGGGAATCAACTTCCGCTGCTTTCTTTTCTTGCTCCATTTGATAGAGCTTAGCCTGCAACATCTTCATGGCACGATCTCTATTTCCATACTGGGTACGATCGACCGTTGACTGGACAACAGTCCCAGTTGGAATGTGTGTTAAACGTACACCTGTTGAAACCTTGTTGACGTTTTGTCCACCAGCACCACCTGAACGGAAAGTATCCATCTTGATATCATCTTCACGGATTTCTACTTCAATAGTATCATCCAATTCTGGCATCACTTCTACAGATGTGAAAGAGGTGTGGCGACGTTTAGCAGAGTCAAATGGTGAAATTCGTACCAAACGGTGTACACCCATTTCTGACTTGAGAAGACCATAGGCATTAGGTCCTTCAAAAGATAAGGTTACTGACTTGATACCAGCTTCATCTCCTGCTTGGTAATCCAATACTTCCACTTTAAAGCCTTTAGCATTTCCATAGCGAGTGTACATACGAAGCAACATATCACCCCAGTCCTGAGCCTCAGTACCACCGGATCCTGGATGGATTTCCAAGATGGCATTATTATGGTCATAAGGTTCTGACAAGAGCAAGGTCATCTCGTAACTGGTCATCATCTTATCAAGTTCTGACAACTGTTCAACCAATTCTTCATGTACCGACTCATCTTCAGCTAAAAAGTCTAATAAAATTTCAACTTCATCCTGCAACTCTTCCATCTTATGGAAAGTATTGTAAGTGTTTTTTAATTCATTTAATTCTTGCGACGTTTTTTGGGCCGCGATATTATCGTTCCAAAAATCAGGTTCTGTCATCTTGTTTTCCAAGATAGCAATCTCTTCCTCTAAACCTTCGAGGTCAAAGAGACCCCCTGAAAGAAGCTAATTTTTCACGATTTGCGTCAATTTTCTGACGAATTACTGAAATGTCCATAAATACTCCTTTTTTACATTATTTCATTATAGCATATTTTATCATTTCTTTCCATCTTTTGCTCTACTCCTCTTTTCATGAAAAAAGAAGCCTTTCGGCTTCCCTTTTTACAAGACTTTTGCTGAAGTACGAGTAATCTCTTCTACTTGAATATTCTCTGATTCAAATTTTTCTTTCAAGGCTGGTAAATCAATTGATCCATCGATTTGAACTTCGATAATGACCTTACCATCCTTACGCGGAATATTGACTGTATGAGAGATATTCAAATTTTCTTCTACAATCAAAGAAACAATTTTTCCAAGAACACCAACTTCGTTTTCTGTAACAAAGCGTACACGAATCCCTTCTTCGCCATAACCTGCAATTTCAAGAAAGGCTTGGAAAACGTCACGGTCCGTAATAACCCCATAGACTTGATGGTTATCTACTACAGGAAGAATACCAATCTTATTTTTCAACATCAGATAAGTTGCATCCTCTAGACTCGCATAGCCTGAAACAGTGATAACATCGCGAATCATCACATCTTTTACTTTTGTCTTATTTAGAAGATAATTCATCTCATAGATAGAAAGACTGGTTGCTTTTGATGGACTAGCTTGGGCAATGGTTCCTTCAGTTACCAAACCAACCAATTGATCATTTTCGATAACAGGCAAGCGGTGCAACCCTTGCTCTCTCATCAAATCTGCTGCATGAGATACTGTTGTATCTGGACTAATATACACTACCTTGCGGGTCATAAAATCTTTAACTGCCATGAGACTTCTCCTTTTCTATTCTTATCCCTATTATACAATCTTTTTGTAAATCTATCAAACGCTTACATTTCTTTTTCAAAATTCAGAAAAGTATGAATAAGCTAGCAAAAAGAGCTCTGAAATAGAGCTCTCTGAATGAAGGTAAGATACATTTCATTCGATTTTTTCAATTATTAGAAATTAACCTTTTAATGTAGATAAAGATTGCTTTACAATCTATATCTGTCAACTAAAAAGGTCCCCTGGACTATAATGATGATTACTTCGTAATCCTCATCCACCGACTAAAACAATCCAGTGGATTTGATAATTGCTTCGCAATCTTCATCCGCCGACTAAAAAGGTCCCCCGGACCTTTTTAGCCACCTAGATATGCTTTTCTGACTTCTTCTGATGAAGCGAGTTCTTTTCCTGTTCCTGATAGAACGATTTTCCCTGTTTCCAATACATAGCCTCGGTCAGAGATTGCGAGTGCTTTATTGGCATTTTGTTCAATCAAGAGGACGGTTGTTCCTTGTTTCTGGATGTCTTGAATGATATCAAAAATCTCTTGGATAAAGATTGGGGCAAGTCCCATTGATGGTTCATCTAAAAGAAGAAGTTTTGGTGTTGACATGAGGGCGCGTCCCATGGCAAGCATTTGCTGTTCTCCCCCTGAAAGAGTAGCTGCATCTTGGTTCTTCCGTTCTTCAAGACGAGGAAAGCGTGAGAAAACTTTCTTCAAGTTGGCTTGATTTTCTTCACGGTTTTTCTTTAAGAAAGCTCCCATTTCAAGATTTTCCATAACAGTCAAGCCAGGAAAGACGTGGCGTCCTTCTGGAACTTGTGAAAGACCACCTGCCACGATTTTTTGAGCTGGCATTTTTTGGATTTCTTGACCTAAAAATTCAATCTTTCCTGAACTCGGTCTAACCAAACCAGACAAGGTACGGAGAATGGTTGTCTTACCTGCACCATTGGCACCGATAAGGGAAACAACCTCTCCTTCATTTACTTCAAAGCTTACATCACGGACTGCTTGGATCATACCGTAATGCACAGAAAGATTATCAACTTTTAACATAGACATTAGGCTTCACCTCCTAGATAAGCTTCGATAACGCGTTTATTGGTCTTAATTTCGTCTGGAGTTCCCTGAGCAATCAAACGACCATATTCAAGTACGTAGATACGTTCTGTCACTTCCATGACCAGATTCATATCGTGTTCAATCAGCATGATCGTAATCTTAAATTCATCTTTGATACGACGAATTAACTCAGTCAATTCGGCTGTTTCCTGTGGGTTCATACCTGCTGCTGGTTCATCTAAAAAGAGAATTTTAGGTTCCGTAGCGAGAGCACGAACAATTTCCAAACGACGTTGTTGTCCGTAGGCAAGATTTTTAGCAAGAGTTTCTGCATCACCATCTAAATCAAAGATTTTCAACAATTCCAAAGCCTTAGCCTTTAATTCTTTTTCACTCTTATAAAAAGCTGGTAAGCGTAAGAAACTAGCAAAAACATGTTGTTTGTGATGGTTGCCAAAAGCAATCAAAACATTATCCAAAACTGTTAAATCTTTAAAGAGACGGATATTTTGGAATGTACGTCCAAGTCCCAAAGAAGCAATCTTATAAGGTGACTTTCCATTCAAAAGGTGACCATCTAGGGTTACTGTTCCCTCACTTGGTTCATAAACACCCGTCAAGAGGTTGAAAAGGGTGGTTTTCCCAGCTCCGTTTGGACCGATTAGTCCAACCAATTCCCCTTCGTTCAATTCAAGAGTCACATCTCCAACAGCTGTTAGACCGCCAAAATGTTTGGTTAACTGTTTTACTTCAAGTAATGCCATTAGTTTTGTTCCTCCTTCTTAGATTTTTTAAAGAAACGTGATAGGCTCAATTCCCATGTTCCAAGAAGTCCGCCTGGTCTGAAAATCATTACCAATACCAAAGCCAAAGCGTAGATAATCATACGCACGCTAGCAACATCTTGGAGAAGCATATTCAAAATTCCCAGAACAATAGCTGAAACGATTGCACCTGTAATGGAACCAAGTCCACCAAATACAACAATAATCAAAACATTGATTGAGTTGATGAAAGTGTAATCTTTCGGTACAACTGAACCGATAAATCCTGCCTGAAGTGACCCTGCAATACTTGCAGTAATGGCACCAAAGACAAAGGCGATGATTTTAATTTTAGTCGTATTAACCCCAACTGACTCAGCAGCGATTTCATCCTCACGAACAGAAAGGGTTGAACGACCAATTGGACTACGCAAGAAGTTCAAGGTTGCAATAGTTGTAATCACGACAAAGAAGTAAACCATTTGCCAAGTTGTAAAGTTAGGAATTCCCAAGATACCTGCCGCACCATTTGTAAGGCTTCCGCCATTGATGATAAAGATACGGATAATTTCAGAAACACCTAGAGTCGCTACCGCAAGATAGTCCCCCTTCAAGCGCAAGGTTGGAATTCCGACAAGCAAGGCAACTGCTCCTGAAAGCAAAGCCCCTACAAGCATAGCTCCAAAGAAGGCACCGTAGGTTGGTGATTTAGAACCAATAATAGCTGCTGCATAGGCACCAATCGCCATGAAACCAGCATGACCAAGTGAAAATTGGCCTGAAAAACCAACGATTAAGTTGAGACCAACAGCCAGAATAATATTAATTCCAATTTGTTGTAAAATCTGTACATAGAATAGGTTTAGTACTCCAACTGAAACCAATACACTAATCAAGCCATAGCCAGCTAACAAAAGGAGTAACCATAGAATATTAACTTTTAAATTTTCTTTCATCGTTTACACCTTCTCTTTCACATTTTTACCAAGAATACCTGCTGGGCGGACAATCAAGATCAACAACAGGATTCCATAAACAATGGCATCACGGAAGTCTGACATTCCAAAGGCTGTCGCAAAGGTTTCCAATAGACCAATCACAAAGCCACCAAGAGCCGCACCAGGAATAATTCCGATACCACCAAGTACTGCGGCAACGAAAGACTTAAGACCTGGAGTAACCCCCATCAAAGGCTCAAGAGAGTTATAATAAAGGGCAATCAGAACACCAGCCGCACCCGCAAGAGCTGACCCCAAAGCGAAGGTAAAGCTGATAGTACGGTTTACATTGATCCCCATCAATTGCGCTGCATCGCTATCTACGGATACTGCACGCATGGCTTTCCCCATCTTAGTCTTTTGGACAATGACTTGTAACAAAATCATCAAAATCAAGGAAATGGCCAAAATCATTAACTGCACGTTTGTTAGGCTAACTGGTCCCAAATCATAGCGAACTGTTTGAATCGCTTGAGGGAAGGCACGGGTATTAGCACCAACCAGATAGACCATCCCATATTCCAATAGGAAAGAAACCCCAATAGCTGTAATCAAAACAGCAATACGAGTAGAGTGACGCAAAGGTCGGTAAGCAAGGAACTCAATCACGACACCAAGAATGGCTGCCGCTAACATAGCTACAATAAGAGCTACAAAGAAATTCATTTGGAAAGAATTAATCAAGAAATAACCGATAAAGGCTCCCATCATATAAATATCACCGTGGGCGAAGTTGATGAGCTTGATAATTCCGTAAACCATGGTATATCCTAGGGCTAACAGCGCATAAACACTACCTAGAATCAAACCATTTACTAGTTGTTGGAGCATAAGATTCACTCTTTCTATTTATAATTTTGAGGGTTTCCCCTCACTTTTTGATAGGTTCTTAAACACCGAAACAGGGAGTGAGTCAGAGGCTCATTCCCTATTTCAACATTTTTCTATTATGGTTTTACAACTTCTGCTGCTTCAACCTTACCATTGTTCATGGTCATCATGTAAGCAGTTTTGACTGTGTTGTGGTCTGCATCGAAGCTTGTTTGACCAGTTACACCTTCAAAATCTTTTGTTTTAGCAAGGTTATCCTTGATTTCACCTGAGTTTTTAGCACCTTTTGCTGCGTTTGCTACAAGGTGAACTGAGTCATAAGCCAAGGCTGCAAATGTTGAAGGCTCTTCGTTGTACTTAGCACGGTAAGCATCAAGGAAAGCTTTTGCTTTAGCTGAAACTTCTACAGTAGTTGAGAAGCCTGAGATAAAGTAGATGTTTGATGCTTTTTCAGCAGTTGCTTGTTGTACAAACTCTTCACCGTTGAATCCATCACCACCAACGATTGGTTTATCAATTCCCATACCACGCGCTTGGTTTACAATTTTACCAGCTTCAGTGTAGTAACCAGGGACGATGATAGCATCAAAGTCTTTCCCTTTCATTTTTGTAAGGGCTGCTTGAAAGTCTGTGTCACCTGCTACGAAAGTTTCATCTGCAACGATTTCACCTTTGTAAGCTTCACGGAAGGCTTTAGCAATACCTTTAGCATAGTCGCTGGCATTGTCAGTGTAAAGAACAACTTTCTTAGCGTTTAATTTTTCAGTAACATAGTTTGAGATAATTTTTCCTTGGAAGCTATCTTGGAATGTTCCGATAAAGAGGTAATCTTGACCTTTAGTCAATCCATCTTGAGTCGCACTTGGCGAAATCAATGGAACACCTGCTTTTGTAGCGTTAGCTACAGCAGCTGCAGTTGCACCAGATGTCGCAGGTCCTACGATTGCTGATACCTTAGATTGGGTTACTAGGTTAGTTGTTACTGAAGCCGCCTCAGCAGTTTCAGATTTATTATCTTTATCAACTACTTCGATTTGTTTTCCGTCGATACCACCTGCTGCATTGATTTCATCAACGGCAAGTTGGGCACCTTTTTGTTCAGATGTTCCGTAGGCAGCTACGGCACCAGTTTCTTCGAAGTTAAATCCAATTTTGATTGTCTTTTCCTCTACTGAGTTACCAGCAGCGTTTGACGCTCCAGACTTCACTTCTCCACAGGCTGCAAGAAGTGCTACACTTGCAAGCGCCACAAACGATAGGGCAAATTTTTTCTTCATCTTTTTTTGTCTCCTTATTTCTTAAATAAATAGCATGTTAAGAATATACCGAATTATCAGAAAATTGTCAACACTTTTCTTGAACTTTTTCGATGATAACGTTTTCCTCTCGATGAAGATTGCCCACAAAGGGTGTTTCCAGCTCTTGGATATGACAAACCCTGACTTTTTTTATAAACTTTTCCTTGCCCAAGCGCCCGACCAATTGCTCCATTTCTTGAGTTGGAACATAGAGTTGTAAGTAACGATGTTTCTTGGAATGATAGGTAATATCTCCATAATCCTGCAATTTTTTGGCATCACGATTATAGTAAAGATAGATAATCAAGCCAGATCGATTGACTTTTTCAAACATGATAAATCCTCTTTCTAAGAAATCTCTCCCTATTATACCAAAAAAAGCAAACCCAGTCGAGTTTGCCTTCTTTGATCATTAATTCAATGAATTGTTGGCCATGATTTCATCAATAAAGCCATATTCAAGTGTTTCTTGGGCACTCATCCAGTTATCGCGTTCTGCATCTGCGTGAACTTTTTCGATTGACTGACCTGAATTTTCAGCCAAGATTTTTTCCAAGGTATTACGAGTTTTAAGCAAGTGTTCTGCAGCGATCGCCATATCGGTTTGCTGAGTACCTCCACCTGTACCACCCATTGGTTGGTGGATCATATACTCTGCATTTGGAAGCATGAAACGTTTGCCTTTTGCTCCACTTGATGCAATGACCGTCCCCATAGATGCTGCCATTCCCATAACAATGGTTTGGACATCTGCCTTGATAAAGTTCATGGTATCAACGATTGCCAAACCAGCTGAAACGGAACCACCAGGTGTATTGACATAAAGGTAAATATCCTTTGTACTATCTTGGGCATCCAAGAAAAGCAACTGGGCAATAACAGAGTTGGCCATATTGTCTTCAACTGGGCCTGTCAGCATAATGATGCGGTCTTTAAGAAGACGTGAGTAAATATCGTAGGAACGTTCTCCACGGCTTGTTTGTTCAATAACTACAGGAATCATTTATTTCTCCTTTTGAGTTTTAATTTTATTGGTCAAATGACTGAAGATAAGACTATTATAATATCTTGGTCAAAAAAGGTCAAATTTTTGCTCTGTTTTCATTAGACAGAAACAAAAATTCAACCTCCTTTCGTGACTGGAAATCCTTTTCCAAGTCAATCTCTTTTTTATTTTATTTTGTACCGAACAAGCGGTCCCCAGCATCTCCAAGACCTGGAACGATATAACCGTGTTCGTTCAAGCGTTCATCCAAGGCTGCTGTAAAGATTTCTACATCTGGATGAGCTTCTTGAAGGGCTTTAACACCTTCTGGAGCAGATACAAGGCAGACAAATTTGATATTTGATGCGCCACGTTTTTTAAGAGAATCAACAGCCAAGATTGCTGAGCCACCTGTTGCCAACATTGGGTCTACCACAAAAATTTGACGTTGGTCAATATCTTCAGGCAATTTCACCAAGTACTCAACTGGTTGAAGCGTTTCTTCATCACGGTACATACCGATGTGGCCAACTTTAGCAGCTGGAACCAAGCTCAAAAGTCCATCAACCATCCCGATACCTGCACGCAAGATTGGAACGATAGCCAATTTCTTACCTGCCAATTGTTTTTGAACTGTTTTTGTGATTGGTGTTTCGATTTCCACATCTTCTAGTGGAAGATCACGAAGTACTTCATATCCCATCAACATTGCAATCTCATCTACTAGCTCACGGAAAGCTTTTGTAGAAGTATCTGTACGACGTAAGATTGACAATTTGTGTTGAATCAGTGGATGATTAATAACTTCAATTTTTCCCATTTTTGGAATTCCTTCTTTCAATTTATTCTTCTTATTATACCAAAAAACGGTTTAAAAATCTTTCTAAACCATTTATTTTTGATATTTTTTACATTAGATCAGCCTCTTTAAGAGCTGTCTGTACTGTCTCAAGTGGTAAATGAGTCAATTCTGTCCCCTTTTCTTGATAAAGGTATTGGGCGTAGTCGTCCATTCTGTACTGGTTGATATAAACCACACGCTTGCAACCAACCTGAAGCAATTGTTTTGTACAGTTTAGACATGGAAAGTGGGTCACATAGGCTGTAAAGCCTTTGGGAACCCCACGTTCTGCACCTTGGAGAATGGCATTAACCTCAGCGTGAAGAGTTCGAACACAGTGGCCTTCAATAACCAGACATTCGTGGTCAATACAATGCTCGGTTCCTGACACTGAACCATTGTAACCAGTGGAAATAACCTTATTATCTTTTACCAGAATCGCGCCCACTTTGGCACGTTTACAAGTGGAACGATTGGCAATTAGTAGAGCTTGGGCTGCAAAATACTCATCCCAGGCCAGTCTTTTTTCAGTCATATTTCTTCTCCTTTTTCTCTATTTTTTAAAAAATGGTAACCGTAAATCTGCAATCTTTTCAGCAGGTACCTTCATGCCATCCTTGATCCATTTTAAAAGGACTGAGACGATGGCTGAGCTCCAAAAGGAATGAAGATAAGAGCTGACACCTTTTGATTTTCCATGGTATTTTTCCAGAAACTCCTGCATGGCTTGGACAAAGATTTTTTCCAGATGGTAATCCAAGGCCAGTTGAATCACTCTGGCTTCCTTTCTGGCTTCCCGGAAAAGGTGAACCCAGACCAGATAAAGGTCTGTCTTTAAATCATAATGATGCAACTGTTCCATAATATTGTGGACAGTTCGTTTAAAGACACTTTCTAAAATCTCCTCTTTGGAATCATAATTGCGATAAAAGGCCGCACGAGAAACGCCTGCACGTTTGACCAATTCAGAAATACTAATCTTGGTCAAGTCCTTTTTTTCCAAGAGTTGCAAGAGGGCTGTTTCGATGGCTTCTCTAGTTAATAAATTGGATTCTTGGTTTGATTTTCTGAGATTTTCAAGAGACTTTTCAGAGATTCTACGTTCAGACATAACATTTTCTTTCTACTTGTCACAACAGACGGATGAGGCTTTTGTTTCAAGGGCTTTCATGATATAATTGTAAAAAAAGACAGAACCTTTGTCAATGTATAACTGACAAAGATGGAGAATTTCTATGACTTGGAAGATTATTGCTGACTCTGGTTGTGATTATCGTCAGCTGGCAACACCAGCTATTGACACGACCTTTGTAAGTGTCCCCTTAACCATTCAAGTAGCTGATCAGATTTTTGTTGATGATGCCAGTCTTGATATTGACCAAATGATGGAAACCATGTATGCAACTGCAGAAGCTTCAAAATCAGCTTGTCCAAGTCCAGATGACTATTTGCGAGCATTTGAAGGTGCCAAAAACATTTTCCTAGTAACCATCACAGGTACTCTCTCTGGCAGTCACAATAGTGCTCAACTAGCTAAGAATATTTATCTGGAAGAACATCCTGATACTAAAATTCATGTAATTGATAGTTTGTCTGCTGGTGGGGAAGTTGACTTGCTCGTAGAAAAATTGAATGACCTGATTGACCAGGGCTTATCTTTTGAAGAAGTAGTTAAAGCTATCACTGCCTATCAAGAAAAAACCAAGTTGCTCTTTGTTCTAGCCAAAGTCGATAACTTGGTGAAGAACGGCCGTTTGAGCAAGCTTATCGGTACGGTCGTTGGCCTTTTAAATATCCGTATGGTCGGAGAAGCTAGTGAAACTGGAACCCTTGAATTGCTACAAAAAGCACGAGGACCAAAGAAATCGATTCAGGCAGCCTATGAAGAGTTAATGAAAGCTGGATATGCTGGTGGTCGTATTGTCATGGCTCAACGCAATAACGAGAAATGTTGCCAACAGCTTTCAGACCGAATCCGTGAAAATTTCCCACAGGCGGATATTAAAATTCTCCCAACATCTGGTCTCTGCAGTTTTTATGCAGAAGATGGTGGTTTGCTGATGGGATATGAAATTGATTAATTGCATTCTTGACAAGAGGTGACTTCATCTCTTGTTTTTTTGTGGTACAATAGAGCTATGAAACATTTTGATACTATTGTCATCGGTGGAGGTCCTGCTGGCATGATGGCTACGATTTCCAGTAACTTTTATGGTCAGAAAACCCTCCTCATCGAAAAAAATCGGAAACTTGGAAAAAAATTAGCTGGGACTGGTGGGGGACGTTGCAATGTAACCAACAACGGAACTCTAGATGACCTACTAGCTGGAATCCCTGGGAACGGACGCTTTCTTTATAGTGTCTTCTCCCAGTTTGATAACCATGATATCATTAACTTTTTTACGGAAAATGGGATTAAACTTAAGGTCGAGGACCACGGACGCGTCTTTCCTGCTACTGACAATTCTCGGACAATTATAGAGGCCTTGGAAAAGAAAATCACTGAGCTAGGCGGCCAAGTTGCTACTCAAACCGAAATTGTTTCGGTTAAAAAGGTAGAAAATCAGTTTGTCCTTAAGTCCATAGACCAAAGCTTCACTTGCGATAAACTGATTGTCACAACTGGTGGTAAATCCTATCCTTCGACTGGTTCAACTGGTTTTGGTCACGAGATTGCTCGTCATTTCAAACATACCATTACCGAGCTTGAGGCTGCTGAAAGTCCTTTGTTGACAGATTTTCCACACAAAGCACTTCAGGGGATTTCACTAGACGATGTGACCTTAAGCTATGGAAAACATGTCATCACGCACGATCTGCTTTTTACCCACTTTGGTTTGTCTGGCCCTGCTGCTCTGCGTATGTCTAGCTTTGTCAAGGGTGGGGAGGTTCTCTCACTGGATGTTTTTCCTCAACTTTCTGAGAAGGACTTGGCTGCATTCCTAGAAGAAAATCGTGAAAAATCCTTGAAAAACGCTTTAAAAACTTTGCTTCCAGAACGCTTGGCAGAATTTTTTGTGCAAGGCTATCCAGAAAAAGTCAAACAACTGACTGAAAAGGAACGCGAACAACTTCTCCAGTCTATCAAAGCACTCAAAATCCCTGTGACCGGAAAAATGTCCCTTGCCAAGTCCTTTGTTACCAAAGGGGGCGTCAGTCTCAAGGAAATCAATCCCAAAACTCTAGAAAGTAAGCTGGTACCTGGACTCCACTTTGCTGGCGAGGTACTGGATATCAATGCCCACACGGGTGGGTTTAACATCACTTCTGCCCTCTGTACTGGTTGGGTGGCGGGATCAAACCCAATCTAAATCTGAATTATTTAATGGCTAAATCAGCCCCAAAAGAAAGGAAGTCCTTTGGAACATATTATCTTGTTAAGGGGAGTTACTCCTAATGGAAAAAATGCTATCCCTAAAATGTCTTATCTAGTAGATATCTTAACAGAAGCCGGTTTTCAACAAGTTCGAACCTATATTCAAAGTGGTAATATCATTCTTGAAAGTGATTTAGATTTAGAAGAAATACGAGAATGTGTTCATACTCTGATAAAGGAAAAAATTGGGGCCGACTTAAAAATGGTTATCAAGAACAAAAGTGATTTTAAAAAAATTGTCCAAGAAAACCCGTTTGGAGAACACTATCTTTATGACCGTATACATGTGATTTTTTATCAAGAATCTATTCAAAGTCTCCCTTTAGAAAAATTGAAAATTGATTACGGTGAAGAAGAAATTTGTATCGGTAACCATTGTCTTTACCTCTATCTCCCTAGAACTGCAAAACGAAAAAAGCTCAGTACCAACTATCTTGAAAAGCTTTTTAATGTAGATTTGACCATGCGAAAACTAAATGTAGTAGAAAAATTATTAAGCAAGTAGTGCTTGAATTTAGTAAAAATCGGAAGAATACTCCTCCGATTTTATTTTGTCTGAGTTTGGACATAATGAGCAATCACATCTGATGTGTACTGGGCTGTTCCAGGTCCAAATTTGTCAATGTTTTCCTTAAACTCTGGGTTATAAACGTAGCCTTTACCGATATAACCGAATACTTCAATAGTACAATCAAATCCATAAGTACGGATGGCTTGCAAGAGCTTGGCTGCTTGCTCTTGGTTTTCAGTTGCTGTTGCAGGCAAACCAGCTTGAAGATTTTGTGCCAAGGCTCGAAAGACTTGATTGAAGGCAGCCGTAGCTTCGTCTTCGTGACCTTTTTGGCGCTCGAGCGCTTGGTCCATCACATCTTGTCCATACTTCTCTACCGCCTCTTGGTGGTATTTTTGATGGTCTTGATAGTTAAATCCTGCGAATTTCTCTTGAATGCTCATTTCTCTTTCTCCTTTTTGTTCTTGAATGGTTTTCTGCAAGGTGGAAATCAAGCTATCCAGATGTTGCCTTTCTCGAGTCAAATAGTCCAACTGTCTAGTCAAGTGAGGCAATAAATCTGATTTATCTTCCTTTAATAGCTCTGCTATTTTTTCCAAAGAAAAACCTAGGTATTTGTAATAAAGAATAACCTGAAGGCGTTCCAAATCCTCCTGACTGTAGGTTCGATAGCCGTTTTCCGACTTTAAAGGAACCAAGAGCCCTATCTTGTCGTAGTGATGCAGGGTCTTGACAGAGACACCCGAAAGCTGGGCAGCTTCTTTTATATGGTACATGATTTCCTCCTTATACTCAATGAAAATCAAAGAGCAAACTAGGAAGCTAGCCGCAGGCTGTACTTGAGTACGGTAAGGCGACGCTGACGTGGTTTGAATTTGATTTTCGAAGAGTATTACATTGATAGTATAACCCCTCCCCCTAGGTCAGAGTCAAGCGTTTTTGCGAAATTTTTTACTTTATCATAACATGAAAATGGTTTTCTTGACAGACCTTAGAAAACATGATAGGATAGTCAAGTCTATCAATCAAAAGAAAGGCTCATTTTGAGTACTGATGAGGCTATTTGCCAAGGGCAGTAGCTTTTTCTTTTGTAATACTAATTTTAGGAGTTTAACTATGTCTGAAAAATCGCAATGGGGTTCTAAACTGGGCTTTATCCTAGCATCTGCTGGTTCAGCCATCGGACTTGGTGCCGTTTGGAAATTCCCCTACATGACTGCTGCTAATGGTGGAGGAGGCTTTTTACTTGTCTTTCTCATTTCCACTATTTTAATTGGTTTCCCCCTTTTGCTGGCTGAATTTGCTCTCGGCCGAAGTGCTGGTGTCTCAGCAATCAAAACCTTTGGAAAACTCGGCAAGAATAGCAAGTACAACTTTATCGGTTGGATTGGTGCCTTCGCCCTCTTTATCCTCTTATCTTTCTACAGTGTTATTGGAGGATGGATTTTAGTCTATCTAGGCATTGAGTTTGGAAAATTGTTCCAACTTAGCGGAACTGGTGATTATGCTCAATTATTTACTTCAATCATTTCAAATCCAGCCATTGCCCTAGGAGCTCAAGCGGCCTTTATCTTATTGAATATCTTTATTGTATCACGCGGGGTTCAAAAAGGGATTGAAAGAGCTTCTAAGGTCATGATGCCCCTGCTCTTTATTATCTTTGTTGTCATCATCGGTCGTTCTCTCAGCTTACCAAATGCCATGGAAGGGGTTCTTTACTTCCTCAAACCAGACTTTTCAAAACTGACCAGCGCTGGTCTCCTCTATGCTCTGGGACAATCTTTCTTTGCCCTCTCACTAGGGGTGACAGCCATGCTGACCTATGCTTCTTACTTGGACAAGAAAACCAATCTGGTCCAGTCAGGGATTTCCATCGTAGCCATGAACATCTCGGTATCCATCATGGCAGGACTAGCCATTTTCCCAGCCATGTCAGCCTTCAATATCCAGTCTGAAGGGGGACCAAGCCTGCTCTTTATCGTCTTGCCTCAACTCTTTGACAAGATGCCTTTTGGAACCATTTTCTACATCCTTTTCCTCTTGCTCTTCCTCTTTGCGACGGTCACTTCTTCTGTCGTGATGTTGGAAATTAATGTGGGCAATATCACCAATCAGGACAACAGTCAGCGTGCCAAGTGGAGCACCATTTTAGGAATCTTGACCTTTGTCTTTGGAATTCCTTCAGCCCTATCTTACGGTGTTATGGCAGATGTTCACATCTTTGGGAAGACCTTCTTTGACGCTATGGATTTCTTGGTTTCCAATCTCCTCATGCCATTTGGAGCCCTCTGCCTTTCTCTCTTTACAGGCTATATCTTCAAAAAGGCTCTTGCTATGGAGGAACTCCATCTTGATGAACGAGCATGGAAACAAGGACTTTTCCAAGTCTGGCTATTCCTTCTTCGTTTCATCATTCCAATCATCATCATCGTGGTCTTTATCGCCCAATTTATGTAATCAAAAGGACTTGAGTAATGAACTCAGGTCCTTTATTTGTTATGGATGACTAACAATCAATTCCAAGCCTTGCCCTTCTAGGGTCCAAGCTTCAACATCACTTGGTAGGATAAAGTGGCTACCTTTTTGGATTGGATAGTTTTTCCCGTCAACAGTTAGTTGACCTTGACCAGCCAAGACACTGAACAAGCTGTAGTCAGCTGTCTTTTCAAAGTTAACTTTCCCATTAATTTCCCACTTGTAAACTGCAAAGAAATCATTAGAGACAAGTAAAGTTGAACGCAAATCATCTGCTTTAACAGTTACAGGACGGCTATTAGCAGGCTCGCCAATGTTCAAAACATCGATAGATTTTTCAAGGTGAAGTTCACGCAAGTTGCCATTATTATCCTTACGGTCAAAGTCATAGACACGGTAGGTTGTGTCGCTAGATTGTTGTGTTTCAAGGATTAAAATACCTGCACCAATAGCGTGCATAGTCCCACTTGGTACGTAGAAGAAATCTCCAGCCTTAACAGGCACTTTTGTCAGCAAGGCATCCCAGTTCTTGTCCTCGATTTGCTGGCGGAGTTCTTCTTTTGATTTGGCATTGTGACCGTAGATAATCTCTGAACCTTCATCTGCAGCGATGATATACCAGCATTCTGTTTTTCCGAGCTCGCCTTCATGTTCTAGACCATAGGCATCGTCTGGGTGAACTTGGACACTGAGCCAGTCGTTAGCATCCAGAATCTTAGTCAACAGTGGAAATACAGGTTCTGGACGATTGCCAAACAATTCACGGTGCTCTGCATATAAAGTAGCAAGATCTGTTCCCTCGTAGCGACCATTGGCAACTTTAGAGACACCATTTGGATGGGCTGAGATGGCCCAATATTCTCCGATTTTTTCACTTGGGATGTCGTAGCCAAACTCATCACGTAGCTTGGTACCACCCCAGATTTTTTCTTGCATAACTGATTGTAAAAATAATGGTTCTGACATGTCGATCTCCTGTCTGATTTTTCTCCCCTCATTATAGCAAAAAAAGAGTTCCAGTTGAACTCTTTTTCACATCTTATAAAGTAGGGAGAAGATTTTATAAAAATAGTGAACAAATGTGCTCTACTCAATGCTTGCACCATTGCTGGCAATGACATCCTTGTACCAGTAGAAGGATTTCTTCTTGCTACGTTTGAGGCTTCCATGACCAGCATTATCTCGATCTACATAGATAAAGCCATAGCGCTTGTTCATTTCGCCTGTTCCAGCTGAAACCAGATCGATACAGCCCCAAGTCGTATAACCAAGCAAGTCAACGCCATCTTGGTAAATGGCATCTCGCATGGCCTTGATATGAGCCTCTAAGTAAGCAATCCGATAGTCATCTGCTACATGACCATTCTCATCCGGTGTATCCATAGCACCTAGACCGTTTTCCACGATGAACATTGGCTTTTGGTAACGATCCCAGATAGCATTGAGGGTGATACGAAGACCAAGTGGGTCAATCTGCCATCCCCATTCTGAGGATTCAAGATAAGGATTTTTGAGAGAGGCAAAGATATTTCCAGCAGTTAATTCTTTAACTTCTGGATCACCTGAGGCTACTCGACTTGCATAGTAAGAGAAGGAAACAAAGTCAACAGTATTGTCCTTCAACAACTCTAAATCTTCTGCAGTCATTTGAATCTCGATTCGCTCACGCTCCCACTGCTTCTTGGCGTAGTTTGGGTATTCCCCACGCGCTTGAACATCAATGAAGAAGTAACTCTTGCGGTCTTCCTCCATGGCTGCCCAGTAGTCTCTTGGATGGGCTGTGTTAGGATAGTATTGCCCTGCAGCCAACATACATCCCACCTTATTTTCTGGGTCAATTTCGTGGGCAATCTTTGTCGCAAGAGCTGAAGCTACCAACTCATAGTGTGCAGCCTGATATTTAACCAGTTCTTGATTTTCTCCTTCTTCAAAACAGAGCCCAGCTCCCATAAAGGGGGCATGGAGAATCATGTTGATTTCGTTGAAGGTAAGCCAATATTTGACCAAACCCTTATAGCGGGTAAAGAGTGTGCGACAAAGTTTTTCATAGAAGTCTAACATCCGACGATTGCGCCAACCACCGTACTCTGTAATCAAGTGCATAGGACAGTCGAAATGAGTGATAGTCACCAGAGGTTGGATACCATACTTGTGGCACTCCTTAAATAAATCCTCATAAAAGGCTAGACCAGCTTCATTTGGCACTGTTTCGTCGCCCTTAGGAAAAATCCGAGTCCAAGCAATGGATAGACGATAAGTCTTAAAGCCCATTTCCGCAAAAAGGGCAATATCTTCCTTGTAATGATGGTACATATCAATAGCTTGCTTGGCTGGGTAAAAATAGCCCTCCTCAAACGAAAACATCTTTTTCTGACCTGTGATAATGGCTTCACGATCTGGACCGATGGGGACGACATCCACATTCGCCAATCCACGACCTTCTAAATTATAAGCACCCTCACACTGGTTGGCAGCTGTCGCTCCGCCCCACAAGAAACCATCCGGAAAAGTCAGTTTTTCGGTCATAACTCTACTCACTTTCTTATTTGCTTGTTCATTTACTTATATTATAACTTATTCTGTAAACCTTTTCTTATAAAATACTGTGACATACTGATACTATTCTACTATTTAAGTTTATCAGATTGTTTTTTAAAAAATTATCCTCTAGAAAAAGTAAATAGCCTCCCCTGAAACAAAAAAGAAGACTGAAAACTAGTCTCCTCTGTTCCTTTTAAATCAAAGCTGTAATAACCGTCACTAGGCCAAAAATAATACCTGGTGCATTAGCTGCTGCAAGGGGGATATCTCTTTCTTTTTTGAAAAGACCGTAGTAAACCCAGAGACTACAGTTGATGGCAGCAACCAAGGGCTGGATGAAATTTCCTTTTTGACCAGCCAGATTGTTCATGATTTGTGGGAAGTAAGACACATACATCATAACAGACATAAAGGTCGCTACCCAACCTAAAATTTTCATTTGTTTTTCAGACATTTTCAAAACCTCTTTCATTTTTACTGAATCTTATTTTAAAATATTCTTTCAAAACAATCAAGTCTTTAAAACTTTTGTTATAAAGATATAAACTATCACAATCTTGTTATAAGAAAGAGGGAACAGAAAAAAGACCGAATTGCTCCGTTCTGTTTACTCAATCAAATATTAGAAAATGAATACTCCTTTTCAATGAATCGATTGATTGATGGTAAATAAGCCGTTAGAAATTATTGACAGTATCGAAATTTTCTAGTAAAATGAATTTTGTTAATACCTAAATGGTGTGTAGTTTTCTATCAACATAGTCAGGAGAAAAGGAACTTATGCTAAAAAAATTTAATGAATTGTCACTGAAAGATAAGGCTTATCTAATTGGCGGTTTGAGCTTATTAGTCATTGTGATCTCATTTGGTCTACTCAATCGTCAAACAGTAACTGTCAGTCTTGTCTTTACACAACTATCTGCTCCCTTGATTTTGGTGATTTTTACTTGTCTAGTAATCGGGATCATTGCTGGTAGTGCTATTGGTATTAGCTATCACCATAACAAGACTCAAGATCTGAGAAGCCGCATTGCTGAAGCAGAAGCGACTATCAATATAAAAGACAGGGAGCTTGTCCAGTACGAGGAACAGGTGCAACAATTAAAACAGGAAGCCAAACAATAAGTGTAGAAATCATAACCACCCGTGAAAACGGGTGGTTTTTTGTCTCGCACCTAACGGAGCGAGACGGACTGAAAGTCGCATAAATACAAAAAAGATCGAATTGCTCCGATCTTTTTAAGTTTCACTCCAAGAATGTTTAGATAAAAAATTTGATAATAGAATTACCTACTTCATACGATAAAAATCAATCACTAGACCAGCAGGCCCTTTAACTAATAAGGACTCTGTTCCCCAATCCGTTTCACAAAGACCGTGTAAAATCTCGACACCGATCTCTTTTAAACGTTGGTAATTCTGATTTAGATCCTCAATCTCAATATGAAGAATGATTCCTGACTGAAAATCTTCCAAAGGAATCAAATGATTTTGGGACAACATCAGACAGTGACTGCCAATCGTAAACTGAGCAAAACTGTCATCAACATAATCGGACTTTTTATCCAAAATACGCTCCAAGTCAGCACAGACTTGTGGAACATCTGAAACGATAATATCTAATTGATTTAAATTCATTTACTATCCTCCATAAAAAGACCGGATTGCTCCGATCTTTTTAAGTTTCGCTCTAAGAAAATCAAAGAATAAACAAGGCATCGAACCGCAGGCAGTACTGAAGTACGGCAAGGTGAAGATAACACAGTTTAAATTTGATTTTCGACGAGAGGAATTATTTAATTGCGCGTGATTGCAAACCTTCTTCTTCCAAGAAGAGGCGGAATGGTACGAGTTCTTCTGCTTCGTATTTTTCCTTGAAGTCTTTGATTGCTTCTTCTGAGTGAAGTTTTGGATCCAATTCAAGTACTTCTACTGGAAGTGGACGGTGTGGAGTGATGCGAGCATCGATCACAACAGTTTTACCTTCTTTGTTGAGTTTAACAGCTTCTGCAACAACTGCATCGATGTCTTCGATACGGTCAACTGTAAATCCTACAGCACCTTGAGCTTCAGCGATTTTCGCATAGTCAGCATTAGGGAAGTCACAACCAAACAAGTGTTTGTTTGTGTCTTCGTATTTGTCCTTGATGAAGGCATATTTACCATTTGAGAAGACAACGTTGATAACTGGAAGGTCGTATTGAACGTTTGTGATAACGTCTGGGTAGCACATGTTGAATGCACCGTCACCCATGATGTTCCATACTTGGCGATCTGGATTGTCTTTCTTAGCAGCGATACCACCAGGAAGGGCAATACCCATTGTCGCAAAGAGTGGAGATGTACGCCACATGTTCTTAGGTGTCATGTGAAGGTGACGAGTAGATGTTTGAGTAGTGTCACCTACGTCGATTGAGTAGATAGCGTCTTGATCAGCATGTTTGTTGATTGCATTGTAAACTTGATACAATTGCAATTCACCCTCAGTTTTACCTTCGAGTTTGTTCATGTAATCACGCCAGTTTTGGTTGTTCTTAACGTTTGCACGCCACCATGGAGTAGATTCAACTGGATTCACTTTGTCAAGGATTGCTTTCGCTGCTTGACCTGCGTCACCAAGGATTGAAGCGTCAAGGGCGTGACGTTTACCAAGTTTGTAAGGGTCAATATCAACTTGGATGAATTTTTCAGTGTTCTTGAATGCTTCATAAACTTCAGCAAATGGGAAGTTTGAACCAAGGAAAAGAACTGTGTCTGCTTCAAAGACCACTTCGTTGGCTGGTTTCCAACCAACACGGTAAGCAGAACCTGTCAAACCTTCATAGTTCCATTCGAAAGCTTCAAAGTTTTTACCAGTTGTGATGATTGGTGCTTTGATTTTACGTGACAATTCAGTAATCACTTCACCAGCTTTAACACCACCGTAACCAGCATAGATAACTGGACGTTCAGCATTGTTCAAGATTTCAACAGCTTTGTCGATTTCAACTTCGTTCAAAGCAGGAGCGATGAATGAACGCTCGTATGAACCTGATCCATAGTATGAGTTTTCGTCGATTTCTTGGAAACCGAAGTTTACTGGGATTTCAACAACAGCTGGACCTTTTTTAGAAACTGCAGCACGGCAAGCTTCGTCGATTACTTTTGGTAATTGCTCAGCGTAAGCTACACGTTTGTTGTATACAGCGATACCATTGTACATTGGGTTTTGGTTCAATTCTTGGAAAGCATCCATGTTGAGTTCGTTAACTGGACGTGATCCAAGGATTGCTAGGAATGGAGTGTTATCCATAGCTGCATCGTAAACACCGTTAATCAAGTGAGTCGCACCTGGACCACCTGAACCAACTGCAACCCCGATTGAGCCGCCGAATTTAGCTTGCATAACCGCTGCAAGAGCACCTGTTTCTTCGTGACGAACTTGCAAGAAGCGGATATCTTTGTCTTCAGCCAAAGCATCCATCAATGAGCTGAGTGTTCCTGATGGGATACCGTAGATTGTGTCTACGCCCCATGTTTTCAATACATTAAGCATTGCTGCAGATGCAGTAATTTTCCCTTGAGTCATAATGATAACTCTCCTTCAAATATTTTTAAATCTACTAAAAAAGGTTTCATATAGTTTTTGAAAACGTTTCAGTAAATTTTTACAATACTAATTTATCACATTTATTTTGACTTTACTAAGAATCTGCTCAGAAGTTTTTATTCTCTATTACAGTACAGTTTGAAAACGTTTTTAGCTTCTGTTTTATAATACTCAATGAAAATCACAGAGCAAACTAGGAAGCTCGCCACAGGTTGCTCAAAGCACAGCTTTGAGGTTGCAGACAAAGCTGACGTGGTTGGAAGAGATTTTTGAAGAGTATAAAAAGCGAGCAAGCCCGCTTTTAGTCTATTTTACTAAAGTTTAGTAAGAGTGAACTGGTCAGAACGGATACAGAACTAAAGGCCATGGCTAGACCTGCCAGTTCTGGGTTGAGAGCCAGTCCAACACCTGAAAAGACTCCTGCTGCAATCGGAATTCCGGCGACATTGTAGATAAAGGCCCAGAAAAGATTGAGCAGAATTCGATTAAAGGTTTTCTTACTCATGTCAAAAGCACGAACCACTCCTAGGAGGTTATTAGTTGTCAACACCAAATCTGCTGACTCGATGGCAATATCTGTTCCAGCTCCCATAGCAATCCCCACATCTGCTACACTAAGGGCAGGAGCGTCATTGATACCATCCCCAACAAAGGCTACTTTGCCAGACGCTTGTAGTTTATGGATTTCATGAGCTTTTTCCTCTGGCAAGACACCTGCAATGACCTCTTCGATTCCGATCTGATCGGCAATGGCACGCGCCACACCAGCATTGTCTCCTGTCAGCATGACTGTTTTAAGACCTCGTTTTTTCAACTGACTGATGGCAAGCTTAGCATTTTCCTTAGGAATATCTTGCAGAGCAAGCAAGCCTTTGATTTCATTCTCAACAGCCAAGAACACAACTGTCTTAGCTTCTTTTTCCAGTTGTTCTAGTTTTTCCTGATAAGTGCTAGAAATATCCATGCCATCCAGCATTTTAGCATTTCCAAGCAAAACTTGTTTTCCATTGATTTGCCCTGAAACACCTTTTCCGTGCAAGGCTTGGAAATTTTCCACAGTGTGAAGCTCAAGTCCAGTTTCAGTCGCTCGCTTAACAATAGCCTCAGCCAATGGGTGTTGAGAAGCTTCTTCCAAGGAAGCTGCCAATCCAAGCACTTCTACTTCGTCGCCGATGATATCTGTGACCACAGGTTTCCCTTCCGTCAAAGTTCCTGTCTTATCAAAAACAATAGTTTGGACTTTCTGGATTTCCTGTAGAACCGTTCCATTTTTGAGGAGAACTCCCATCTTGGCACTGCGACCTGTCCCCACCATAAGGGCTGTCGGTGTTGCAAGTCCCAATGCACAAGGGCAGGCAATAATCAGAACTGCTACTCCATAGAGAAGCGAAGACACAAAGCTCGCTCCAAGCACAACTACACTATCCCTGAGCAAGACGAACCAAACCCAAAAGGTCACAATCCCTAAAATGACAACTGCTGGAACAAAAATCCCTGAAATTTTATCCGTCAAGTCCTGAATCGGCGCACGACTTGTCTGAGCTTTCTTCACAAAATCCACAATCTGAGCCAAAACAGTCTCTGAACCAACTTTTTCTGCTCTAAAAACAAGTGTTCCACTATTATTGATGGTTGAACCAATGACGGTATCTCCAACTGTCTTGTCCACAGGCAGACTCTCACCTGTCACCATAGACTCATCAATACTAGAGATACCTTCTACTACGACACCATCAACCGCAATCTTTTCACCGGGACGCACTCGAATCAGGTCACCTACCTTGACTTGCTCCAAAGGGACTTGAACATAGTTATCCTCACGCAATACTTCTGCTGTTTTAGCCTGCAAGTCAAGTAATTTCTCCACAGCTTGGGAAGTATTTTTCCGCATTTTCTCCTCAAAAACGGCCCCCATAAGAACGAAGAAGAAGATAAAGGCAGCACTTTCAAAGTAAACGGGGAGGCCAGCGAAGAGGGCAACTAAGCTATAGAAATAGGCCACTAGGGTTCCCAGAGCAACCAAGGTATCCATGTTGGCATTGTGCTTTTTAAAACTAGCCCAAGCACTTTGGATATAAGGACCACCTGCTACTAGCATAATCGGTGTTGTGGCTAAAAAGGTGCCCCAACGCATGACTTGGTGACTAATTCCTCCTGTCGACATCCCAATCATGAGGATTACAAGAGGCACAGTAAAGATACTAGTAATCCAAAAACGCTGTAAAAGTGATAGAGATTTTCGAGTCTTCTCAACAACTGTATAACTTCCCTTTTGCATCTTCATACCACAAGAAAATTCATGTTGACCTAATTCTTGAGGGGTAAAACGAATTGTCTTCTCTTCATCCACGCCGATTGGTTCCAAGAGGCCTTCTTCTTCAAACAGAATTTCCTTATAACAGTTTGAAGGTGTCAAACGGTGAAAGGTGATCTCAGCAGGAACTCCTTTTTGCAGTTGAATGTGGGCTGGATGGTAGCCTTTGTCTGCCGTGATACGGATTTTTTGAACACCATTTTCAAGACTTGCTTTTACAATTTCAGTCATATCATTCTCCTATTCTACAATCATCTTACCGTGCATCATATTCATGCCACAAGAGAAACCATACTCTCCAGCCTGCTCAGGCGTGATTTCCACTACATACTCTTCCCCCATTGGCAGATCCGCATGTACACCAAAGTCTGGAAATACGATCTGATCCAAACATGGTGAAGGATCTTTGCGGTCAAAGACAATGCGGGCTGGCACTGATTTCTTGAGGATAATCAACTCAGGCGTATAGCCCCCCATGACCTCCACTCGAATCTCTTGGTAGCCGTTTTTTTGCTGGGCCTTTTGTCCAGATTTTTCAGGCTTTTTGAAAAACCAAAACAAGATAAACGCGATAAGGGCAATACAAATAATGGTTACAATAATATTCAACATGACGTCTCCTTTACATACAATTACATTTTACTTCTGTTACAGCGCTTGATTTCTTCTCAGAAATCACAGCTTCCAAGTCTTCCAAGTCAGCCTGAGTAAAATCACATTCAGCAATCAAATCAGCCAACAAGTTCTTAATCCTACGGGAACAAACTTTATCTTTGATATCTTGAACAAGCAAGTCTCGACTTTGATCCAAAGTTAAAAGGGCTGAATAGACAAAGGACTTGCCTTCTTTTTTCCTCGTCAGGCACTCTTTCTCAACCAAACGAGCCAAAAGAGTTTGAATGGTCGACTTGGACCAGTCGAACCGCTCCGCCAGAACCCTAATCAAATCTGAACTAGTCTGCTCTCCTTGCATCCAAATAATCTTCATGACCTGCCATTCTGCATCTGAAATCTGCATAATCACACCTCCAAAATCTACATTTGTCAATTACAATTATCAGTATACTCTTAAAATCTACATTTGTCAACTATGAAATTAATCTTTTCTTTGAAAAATTGAATTTTAACCCTATGATAAAGGATTTGCAGTCAAATCTTACTATATAAACTATGAAAATATGCTATACTAAAGAAAAAAGAAAACAACCACTAGGGGTGCGTAAAGCTGAGATTAACGACTGTTAGACCCTTTGACTCAATCTAGGTAATGCTAGCTGATGGAAGTGGAAATGATAATGGGGACTAGCAGTCTTCTATTGCCTTTCTAAAACAGACTAGCTTGTTCTTAAGAATACAAACTTCAGTTGGTTGGGAGGTTTTAGATGACTTATTTACCCGTTGCTTTGACCATTGCAGGGACTGACCCTAGTGGTGGTGCTGGCATTATGGCTGACTTAAAGTCGTTCCAAGCTAGAGATGTCTATGGAATGGCCGTTGTGACCAGTCTTGTCGCTCAAAATACCAGAGGTGTTCAATTAATCGAGCACGTTTCTCCTCAAATGTTGAAAGCCCAATTGGAGAGTGTCTTTTCTGATATTCCACCTCAGGCTGTAAAAACAGGGATGTTGGCAACTACTGAGATCATGGAGATCATCCAGCCCTATCTTAAAAAGCTGGATTGTCCCTACGTCCTTGACCCTGTTATGGTCGCAACAAGCGGAGACACCCTGATTGATACCAGTGCCAGAGACTACCTAAAAACAAATCTACTTCCCCTTGCAACTATTATTACACCCAATCTTCCTGAGGCAGAAGAGATTGTTGGTTTTTCAATCCATGATCCTGAAGACATGCAGCGTGCCGGTCGCCTGATTTTAAAAGAATTTGGTCCTCAGTCTGTTGTCATCAAAGGAGGCCATCTCGAAGGCGGTGCCAAGGATTTCCTCTTTACCAAGGAGGACCAATTTGTCTGGGAAAGTCCACGAATTCAAACCTGTCATACACATGGTACTGGATGTACCTTTGCTGCAGTGATTACTGCTGAACTAGCCAAGGGGAAAACCCTCTATCAAGCAGTCGATAAAGCCAAGGCCTTTATCACGAAAGCCATCCAAGACGCCCCTCAACTCGGTCATGGTTCTGGCCCAGTTAACCATACAAGCTTTAAAGATTAAAAAAACTCTCTAGTTCCTACTTTAAGGGAATTAGAGAGTTTTTATACTCTTCGAAAATCTCTTCAAACGACGTCAGCTTTATCTGCAACCTCAAAGCTGTGCTTTGAGCAACCTGCGACTAGCTTCCTAGTTTGCTCTTTGATTTTCATTGAGTATTAATTAGAAAATAATGTCATCCAACTTTGTCAAAAAGGCTTGCGTTTTTGTCTCTATATCTTCTGCCTGCATCAAATCACGCACTACAGCTACACCAGCTATGCCCGTGCCGATAAGTTGGTCAATGTTCTCTGATGTCAAGCCGCCAATGGCAACTACTGGAATGGCAACCCTTTGGCAAATTGTCTTCAAGGTTGAAATCAGAGTGATGGGTGCATTTTCCTTGGTCGTAGTCGGGAAAATGGCTCCTGTCCCCAAGTAATCCGCACCTCCTTCTTCTGCCTCGAGGGCTCTTTTTACAGTTTTAGCTGTGACACCGAGGATTTTTTCAGGACCTAGGACTTTGCGGGCAACCGAAACTGGTAGTTCATCGTCTCCAATATGCAGACCAGCAGCATCAACCGCAAGACAAACATCCAAACGATCATCGATTATCAAGGGTACCTGATAGGCATCTGTTATTTCCTTGACTTGTTTTGCCAGTTGATAATATTGATTTGTTGTGAGATTTTTTTCTCGTAATTGGACTATGGTAACCCCTGAGCGGCAAGCCGTCTCAATCTTTTCAAGAAAACTTTGCAAGGAATCTTGGTAGCGATTGGTTACCAGATATAGTCTAAGTGCTTCTCTATTCATAAACCTCTCCTTTGATAGCATCTAGCCAGTTTTCATCTCTTTTGAGGAGTGAAAGCTGATTGAGTACTTGGTAACGAAAATCTTCCAATCCCATTCCTTGAACAACTATTCTCTCAGCGGAGATATTGAGATAAGAAACCGCTAGGAAAGAAGCTTCAAAGGCAGTCTTTCCTTGGCTGAGAAAAACAGCTGTTAAAGCTCCAACCAAGTCTCCTGTCCCTGTTATCCAGTCTAATTCAGCACAGCCATTTCCCAGTACAGCGACCTGATTCTTCGAAACGATGAGGTCCTTAGGGCCTGTGACTAAGAATGACATACCTGGATAGATCTGACACCAGTCTTTCAAGACTTGAAGCAAATCCTCAGTTTCTTGATCTTTAGCACTCGCATCTACCCCAACGCCGTGGTGTTTTAAGCCAACAAGACTTCGGATTTCCGACATATTTCCTTTAAGTACCGTAGGTCTATAGTCTAAAAGGTCTTTAACTAAGCTCTTACGAATGGATGAAACTGTTACGCCAACTGCATCTACTACCATTGGAAGACAAACTTGATCTGCATAAGAAGCTGCCATACGGATTGCTTTTTCCTTCTCAGCTGACAAATGCCCCAAATTGATGAAGAGTGCCTGGCTTTGCTTAGTAAAATCAAGAACCTCACGGGGATCATCTGCCATAACTGGTTTACATCCCAGAGCCAAAATCCCATTTGCTAGCATCTCACAAGAAATCTCATTGGTAATACAGTGAATGAGGGAAGTCGTTGCCAGAGGAAAAGGATTTGTAAATGCCTGCATCAGTCTATCCTTTCATCAAAGAAATATCCCTGAACTTTTTTAAAGAATTCCTGCTTGATTAAAAATCGAAAGGCAATAAAGGAAATCGCTGTACCAATCAAGGTTGCACCGAAAAATCGAGGAGTGTAGATAAACCAACTAAGCTTAGCGGCCGATCCTGTAAAGAGTATCATAACAGGATAGGAAACAATAGAACCAATAATACCTGTTCCCAAAATTTCTCCCAAAGCAGAAAAGTAAAATTTTCTACCATACTTATAAAAGAGACCTGCTAGAAGGGCTCCAAAAGTCGCTCCTGTGAGAGCTAAAGGCGGAATCCCTTGAGTCGTCATACGGATAAAGGCTGTCACTGTAGCCATAGCCAAGGCATAAACAGGTCCCATCATGATTCCAGCTAGAATATTGACTACACTGGACATCGGTGCCATTCCCTCAATCCGAAAGATAGGCGTAAGGACTACATCAAGGGCAATCATCATGGATAAAATGGTTAATTTGTGAACCTGTAATTGGTGCTTTCTCATATTTCTATTCTTCTCCTGTTTCTAAAGACTGTAAATCGCTTTTCCATGTCTGATGTTGGTAGGCCATTTCCCAAAACTTAGCTTCCATATGAACACTGATGTGGAAGGCATCTAGCATTTTTTTCTTGTCTGTCTCGTCACTTTCTCGATAGAGTTGATTGACCAGAGCCTCTTCCTCTCTAATCTGTTGCTCCAACTCATCCGTAATATAAGTTTCAATCCATTGTTGGTAGAGAGGATTTGGTGATGGTTTAAGATTAAGTGATTTGCCTATATCATGATATAGCCAAGGACAAGGCAGCAAGCTCGCAAAGGCAATACCCAAGTTTGGCTCTGCAAATTGTCGATAAATGTGCGAAATGTAATGATAGCAGGTTGGAGCGATTGGATGTTGCTCCATTTCCTGGTCGCTGATTTCCAATTCCTTGAAAAATTGTTGGCGGATAAATAACTCACCTTCCACTAGACTCTGAGCATTTTGTTTCAAGAGTCTTTTCATCTCTTGATTTGAAGTCTTATCAGCCAAGAGGTGATAGGCTTCTGAGAAGGCCTTCAAATAGTAGGCATCCTGAATCAAGTAATAGCGAAAGATGGACAGGTCTAAATTTCCCTCTTGCAACTGTAAAACAAAGGGGTGATGAAAGGAAGTCTGCCAAGCTTCCTTGGATAATTCCATCGCAATATCTGTAAATTCCATAATAACTCCTTTATAAAAATAGACTGGTTTGAAGCAATAAAAAGAAAAGCAGGTAGATGAATAGTGTCCTTTGAGGAATATAAAAAGTCCGATAGCGATTCTCCGCCTGTGCATGTTCGTCATATCCATGCGCCGATAGGGCTCTCAGGTAAAGATGGCGCCACCTAAAGACTGTCATCAGAACCTTGCTGTAAATCAAGGGCGACCAAAAATGTAGTTCTTGACCGCGTAATAAGCAAGCTTCCTTGAGGGACTTGATTTCTTGCTGGATAAGGGGGAAGGAATTGAATACCACAATCAAGGCATAGGCCCAAGAGCGTGATAACCCCTTTTGAGCCAAGTACAAGAGAAGCTCTTTTAGGGAAATAGAGGAAACAAAGACAAGACCAATACAAACGGTCACAAAGGCCCTCGTTCCAAGCATGACTGCCTGCGAAGCATCTCCATGTAACTGAACTGCCCAGTAGTTGGCCAAAGATGGTAAAATGGCAAGTAGAATCATCCAAGCCAATACTTTAAATCGCCGGTAATAGAGCATAAAGAGAATACAAAATGCGACTACCGAAAGATTCAGAGCAATCGAAGGAATGAAAGATGTTTCCAAGGATAAAATCAGCAAGAAGAGACTGATAATCGGTGTCTGGGTTGCTACTTTGACCATACTATCTCACCTCCCTTTGAGCATTGCTACTCTGAGATGTGAGTGGTTTGGTAATTGTCACTTTTTTCACATGACTGAGACCCTGACTAGTCATCTCAATCCAATAATCAACCACAGAGATCAAGGGATCTAAACGATGGCTAATGATCAGAAAACTTCTTCCTTGATTTCTCTCCTCCACAATCCACTGACAAAAATAATGGCAGGCTCTATCATCCAAACCTGCAAAAGGTTCATCTAGCAAAATCACAGACGCCTTGCTGGTCAAGATGGTCAAGAGCTGAAGAATCTTTTGCTGGCCACCACTTAATTCATAGGGACTCTTATCAAGTGCCTGCTCCAGATCAAAATATTGTAAAGCTTGGAGAATCCGCTGATTTCTTTCAGAGTCTGGACTGTCTAATTGAAACTCTTCTCGCAGACTGACTCGGATAAACTGTTTCTCAGCTTCCTGAACAACACCCGTCAGGTCACGATACAAACTCTTTTTCTTTTTCAAGACCGAACTCTTCCAGGTAATGCGCCCCTTATACTTTTGAAATTGAAGAATAGACCGAAAGAGGGTTGATTTCCCGACACCATTGTCACCCAAGATACAGGAAATTCCTTGGTAGAATGTGAAATCCGCAATCGAAAAGAGGGAGCGCTTATTCAGCTCACAAATCGTTCTATCCATATGGAATAGTTCTGGGCTAGAAGCAACTTCCTTTGAAGCAACCTGTGTTATCTCAGAGGTAGGGATTTGATTTATTCCCCTTAGTTGTCCATCTCTTAGCTCCACCATATGGTCAATATAGGCTTCATAGTCCGTTAAATCATGGTCACACAAGATGACTGTCTTCCCAGCAAGAGCCAACTCTTTTAGAATCTCCAATATCTCTATCCTACTCTTGCGGTCAATGGAAGCAAAGGGCTCATCCAAGAGATAGACCCTAGGATTCATAGCAAAAAGAACAGCCAAAGCAGCCTTTTGCTTTTCCCCACCTGATAAGTGATGAATTGGACGGTGCAAGATCTTCTCACAGCGACATTGCTGGACAACCTCTGCTATTTTAGAATCAATTTCCTGAACGGGATACCCAATATTTTCCAAGGTAAAAACCAGCTCCTCAAACAAGTTCTCCATGGTAAATTGATGATTGGGATTTTGAAAGAGAATACCAACCGTCTGGACACGTTCGATGATAGAAAGCTGACTGACCTCGCTCCCATCTATCAGGACTTGACCGCTATAGGGAAGAGAACTGACTTGGGCAATCATTTGAAAAAGACTAGATTTTCCTGAACCACTGCTCCCAACTAACAAGGTAAAGGCTTGCGCATGAAAAGTAAAATCAAGCGGCTCAGAGAAGATTGGGGACTGAATCACTCGTAGTTCCAGCCCCATCTATGCCTTACCCCCAGCTGCAAACTGATGATAAAGTTTGACAATGGCACGAACCAAGATGGTGCAGAAGAAAAAGACGGAAATAAAACGTACCACTAGTAAGGAAAGAACAAAAGGAAGGGAGAAGGCATAGTAACCTAACTTAATGTATTCATAGACAAAGCTAACAAGCGTAATCCCAATACTATTGGCAGTTAGAGAGAGCCAACTTTCATAGCGATTCTTGGTTACGATAAAACCAAGTTCACTTCCCAAACCTTGAACCAAGCCAGACAAAAGGGCACCTAGACCGAATTGGCTACCATAAAGGACTTCAGCAAGCGCAGCTAGCACTTCTCCAATCGTTGCACTTCCGACTCTTGGAACAAAGATGGCCGCAATGGGCGCAGCCATACACCAGAGACCAAAGAGGATTTCATTGGCAAAGGCCTGCAAGCCAAGAGGGGCTAAAATCAGAGTGAGGATATCAAACAGATAACCTGAACCCACAAAAACGCCACCAAAAAAGATAGACAAGAAAGCAAGTAAGATAACATCTTTTAATTGCCATTTTTTCAACATAAAAAAACTCCTTTTTTAAAGAAAAGTGGGGCATTCAAGGTGAGCTACCTAAATGCTTTGTATCATCTTCATCCAGTTTCGTAAAAGAAAAAACTCTAATTACAGATAGAAATTAGAGTTCAGCTTACAAGATTAGATGGTTAGTTTCTATAAATACAAAACCATTTCACATTTCCCTTCGCCAGTCTTAACTGTATCAGGTTCAATGGGTATCATCTCAGCCTAAAGCACCCCAAATGTCTTTATTATTTAATTATATAAATATTATAACAAACGATTTATTCTAGTTCAAGAAATTGAACTGGGAAACACACTCTTGCACTCACAAAGATAGCAAGTCTTTCTTTTACAAAAACCAAATGTCTTGTTTGATAGATTAGCTATTTAAACTGAATCTGGACATATCTTTTTAGAAAAGGAAAACTTCCACTTACTTAGAATCCAAGGATAGATACCTATTGTTCACTCATTTCTCGAACAGTTTTTTCTATATTTTTTGCATACGATATTGCTGAAATGATTGAAACACCATCCATATTAGCCTTCATAATGTCTTTAATATGTTGCGTCTGTATCCCACCAATTGCAACTAAGGGCATTTGTGGCAATAGTTTTCTCATCAATTTAAGACCTTCATAACCTATAGCACCACCAGCATCATCCTTTGACTGGGTATCAAATACAGGACCAACACCAACATAATCTACATATTCAACTTTTGATTGTTGAAATTCTTCCTTGTTTTTTATTGAAAGACCAATTATTTTATCTGGCATCAATTTTCTAATTTCATCAACTCCAAGGTCATCCTGTCCTACATGTACGCCATCAGCGTCAATTTCCATTGCCAAATCAATATCATCATTAACGATAAATGGAACATTATATTTTTTACAAAGATCCTGTAGTTTTATTGCTAATTCGACTTTTTCTATACCTTTCAGTGCTCCCTCACCTTTTTCACGGAATTGAAATAAGGTTATACCACCTTTTAAGGCTTCCTCAACGACCGTATATAGATCTTTTCCTTGGCAAGTAGTCGTTCCACAAATAAAATATAGTTTTAGTAATTTTTTATGAAACATTTTACTTCACTCTTTTGAATTCCTTTACATCTTCGTCTGTAATCTCGTATAAGGCATTTATAAATTCAACTTTAAATGTTCCAGGAAGATGCCCATTTGGACGTTTTTCTGCCATTTCTCCAGCGATATTGTAAACCAACATTGCTGTTTCTAATGATTTCAATTCTTGACCTTTTTCAAGTCCGATAAAGCTTGCTACTACAGCACCTAATAAACATCCTGTCCCAATAACTTTTGGCATCATGGCACTACCATTATGAATCGTTACCACTTCTCCATTTACCGCAATAGCATCCACTTCACCTGTTACTATTATAGGAATATTGAACTTCTCATTTGCTGCTAGAGCAATTTCATCAATATTATCTACGCCCGCACTATCTACTCCTTTAGATGCCACATTTATCCCTACTAAAGAAGCAATCTCGCCAGCATTTCCCCTAATCGCTGCTAGTTTATAATTGTTGATTAGATTATCTGCTACTTTTTTTCTATATTCTCCTGCTCCACAAGCTACAGGATCTAAAACTGCTGGGACATTATATTTCTCTGCAATTTTCAGAGCAGCTTGGTATAACTTCCAATTTTCATCTGTCAATGTTCCTATGTTTATTAATAAACCTCCAGCATACTTTAATAAGTCCTCTAAATCTGCTGGAAACTCACTCATGGCTGGTGATGCACCTAGTGCTACTAATCCATTTGCTGTGAAATTTTTTACTACATCATTGGTGATGCAAATGACCAAAGGTGCTTTTTCTTTTAATAATTTTAAACTTGTCATATTGAAATCTTTCCTTTTCACTTTATACGATCTACTGATTTCGATTTATCTCTATCTTTCGTTAAGAAATTTTTTTATTTACATTGAATGATTTATGCTCAATGAAAATCAAAGAGCAAACTAGGAAGCTAGCCGTAGGCTGTACTTGAGTACGGCAAGGTGAAGCTGACGTGGTTTGAATTTGATTTTCGAAGAGAATTACCTCATCAAATTTGTAAATATCCTAAACTTTCTCTAGGCGTCATAGCCAATATCAAAAAAGGCTAATTCTAAAGCAACCGCTTGATTCCAACGTTCCTGAAGTTCTGTCAAATCCTCTCGACCTTTCCCTACACGATTGAGTTCGTCAACCAGAAATTGAACCCACTCTGTAAAGAAAGAACCTCTGTGGAGATTGATCCATTCCGAATGAATATAGGCTTCAGGTAGAGCCAAATCTTTAGAACCCCAGTCTAAATAGAGACCTTCTGCAATGACCAACATGACCAAAAGATGGGCATAATCTGATGATGACACAGCAGAATACATTAAATCCTGAAAGGCTTTTGTTACAGGATGCAAGATCACTTCCAGATAGTCATTCTCAGATACTTTTAACTCTTTGAAAGCCTTTTGGAAATAACCGTCTTCATCTGCTTCAAGAAAGCCTAATTGCTTGGCAAAACGAAGCTTGGATTCAAGCTGGTCTGCGTGGGCTACGCAGGCTCCCAGCATGGATAAGAAGGCATCAAAGAAGTGATAATCTTGAATCAGGTATTCTTTTAAGACCTTATTCTCAATTGTCCCCGCAAAAAGTTCCTTAACAAAACGATGATTGATTGCAGCCTGCCAATCCTTCTGACTACTTTTTAATAATTCTCCAACAGTCAAACCTGGCTGAAATGCATAGTCTTGTGTTTCCATATTTACTTTTCCTCTCTTTACTCGTTCGTAATCAACAAAACATCAAGAAAATCCTAGTTTTACTTGACCTTTTTAAAGAAAATCAAGGGCGTTCAAGAAGAGCTACCTAAATGCTTTGTATCACCTTCATTCAGCTTATATAAACAAAAAACTCCAATTACAATCAAAAATTAGAGTTTTGCTTACAAAATTAGATGGTTTTTTCTTTCTCAAGAAAAAACTATTCACATTTCCCTTCGACAGTACTAACTGTAGCAGGTTCAATGGGTATCATCTCAGCCTAAAGCACCCCAAATGTCTTTATTATTTAATTACTGCACCAGTATAGCAAAAAATGAAAGCCCTAGCAAGATATTTGACTGAAAAATATATTTATATAGATTTCAATGGTGATTTATTCTTCCTATAGACGAAGAAAAACCTCCACATCAAGTGGAGGCAATCTCTTTTATCAATACAATTTTAAGTCGCGTGGGTCAACTGGGAAGGTTGGGTTGTATGGGTTATGACGAAGTTTAAAGTGTTTAACATCTTCAATAGTCTGAGTTCCAGACAACTGCATGACTGTCTTCAATTCCGCATTCAAGTGTTCAAAGACTTGACGCACACCAACACTACCGCCGAGAGCCAAGCCATAGATAACCGGGCGGCCAATAGCTACCAAGTCTGCTCCTGAAGCCAAGGCTTTAAAGACGTGTTGGCCACGACGAATACCAGAGTCAAAGACAATTGGTACGCGTTTGTCAACTGCTTCTGCTACTTCTTGAAGTGAGTCAAAGGCAGCTGGCCCACCGTCGATTTGACGGCCACCATGGTTGGTTACCCAGATACCAGAAGCTCCAGCAGCAAGCGAACGTTCAACGTCCTCACGGCATTGTGGCCCCTTGACATAAACAGGAAGTCCTGAGTATTCAGCGATAAATTCTACATCTCGTGGAGATAGGCGCTGTTTAGCTGATTTGTAAACAAAGTCCATTGATTTACCAGCACCTTCTGGCAGGTATTCTTCAACAATCGGCATACCAACTGGGAAGACAAAACCATTACGCTTATCAACCTCACGATTGCCCCCTACCGTAGCATCTGCAGTCAAGACAATCGCTTTGTAGCCTTCAGCCTTCACACGGTCCATAATGTGGCGGTTGATTCCATCATCTTTACTAAAGTAAAATTGGAACCAGTGAGGTGTCCCTTGAAGGGCTTCTGTAATTTCTGGAAGGTCTACAGTAGAGTAAGAGCTAGTTGTGTAAAGAGAACCAAACTCATGCACACCACGCGCAGTCGCCACTTCACCCTGTTCGTTTGCTAATTTATGAGCTGCAACAGGCGCCATAATGATTGGTGAAGACAATTTTTCACCTGCAAATTCAATCTCTGTACTTGGATTTTCTACATTGCAAAGTGTATGAGGAACGATGAGTTTGTGGTTAAAGGCACGAATATTCTCACGCAAAGTGAAAGTATCCTCCGCCCCACTAGCGATATAGCCAAATGCTGCTTTAGGAATAACTTGTTGCGCCATTGGCTCCAAATCATAGGTATTGATGAAATCTACATGACCTTCTGCATTGCTTGTTTTGTATGACATAAAATGCCCTCCTTAATAAGTAAGCGTTTACTTTGTATGTTACAAAAATATCTTAACTCTTTTTTCAAAACTTTTCAAATATTTTGTTTGGAAATTTCAGAAATTTTATGTCTATGATAAAAAATCCTTATTACGGCAATAAAAAATAGATATTATCCAAAGGAGCTTTTAAGTGCTACAATAACTGTATTATTTCTAGATGGGAGGTTCTATTTTTGGATTGGTCCATTGTTGAACAATATCTACCACTATATCAAAAGGCTTTTCTCCTAACCTTGCATATTGCAGTTTGGGGAATTCTGGGATCCTTTCTGCTCGGTTTAATCGTTAGTATCATCCGGCATTACCGCATCCCTGTTTTGGCGCAAATAGCGACAGCCTACATTGAATTGTCACGCAACACGCCCCTTTTGATTCAACTCTTCTTTCTCTACTTCGGACTTCCCCGAATAGGGATTGTCCTATCTTCGGAAGTCTGTGCTACTCTGGGATTAGTCTTTTTAGGAGGTTCCTACATGGCAGAATCTTTCCGAAGCGGACTGGAAGCTGTCAGTCAAACCCAGCATGAGATTGGATTAGCCATCGGTCTAACACCTGTACAGGTCTTTCGCTATGTGGTTCTTCCGCAAGCAACAGCGGTGGCCCTACCGTCTTTTAGTGCCAATGTCATTTTCCTCATCAAGGAAACTTCTGTTTTCTCAGCAGTGGCTTTGGCCGACCTCATGTACGTCGCCAAGGACTTGATTGGGCTCTACTATGAGACAGACATTGCGTTAGCCATGTTGGTAATTGCTTATCTGATCATGCTACTACCTATCTCACTGATCTTTAGCTGGATAGAAAGGAGGCTCCGCCATGCAGGATTCGGGAATCCAAGTACTCTTTCAGGGAAATAATCTCCTGCGGATTTTACAGGGATTGGGCGTTACGATTGGGATTTCTATCCTGTCTGTCCTTTTGTCCATGATATTCGGAACAGTCATGGGAATCATCATGACCTCCCATTCTAGAATCGTACGATCTTTAACACGATTGTATCTGGAATTTATCCGTATCATGCCCCAGCTGGTGCTACTCTTCATCGTTTATTTCGGTTTGGCTCGAAACTTTAATATCAATATCTCTGGAGAGACTTCTGCTATTATCGTTTTTACCCTTTGGGGAACAGCTGAAATGGGGGACTTGGTTCGTGGAGCCATCACTTCCCTCCCTAAGCATCAGTTTGAAAGTGGACAGGCGCTAGGTTTGACCAATGTTCAACTTTACTACCACATCATCATCCCACAGGTCTTGAGAAGATTACTTCCACAAGCCATCAATCTTGTCACTCGGATGATCAAAACCACTTCCTTAGTCGTTTTGATTGGGGTTGTTGAAGTGACCAAGGTTGGACAGCAAATCATCGATAGCAATCGCTTAACTATCCCAACCGCTTCCTTTTGGATTTATGGAACCATTCTGGTCTTGTATTTTGCAGTCTGCTTTCCTATTTCCAAACTATCAACTCACTTAGAAAAACATTGGAGGAACTAAATGTCTGAAACTATTTTAGAAATCAAGGAACTAAAAAAATCCTTCGGAGACAATCCCATCCTCCAAGGTCTATCTCTAGATATCAAAAAAGGGGAAGTTGTGGTCATCCTAGGGCCATCTGGTTGTGGGAAAAGTACCCTCCTTCGTTGCCTCAATGGTTTAGAAAATATTCAAGGTGGAGATATTCTTCTAGATGGCCAGTCCATTATTAGCAATCAGAAAGACTTTCACCTCGTTCGTCAAAAGATTGGCATGGTCTTTCAAAGTTATGAACTCTTTCCCCATCTGGATGTCCTTCAAAACCTCATCCTAGGCCCTATCAAAGCTCAGGGACAAAACAAGAAAGAAGTAACAGAGGAAGCTTTGCAATTACTAGAGCGTGTTGGATTGCTTGATAAACAACATAGCTTTGCCCGTCAATTATCTGGTGGACAGAAGCAACGGGTTGCGATTGTCCGTGCCCTGCTCATGCATCCAGAAATTATCCTCTTTGACGAAGTGACGGCTTCGCTGGATCCAGAAATGGTGCGTGAGGTTCTGGAACTCATCAATGACTTGGCTCAAGAAGGCCGTACCATGATTCTAGTAACTCACGAAATGCAGTTTGCCCAAGCCATTGCAGACCGGATCATCTTCCTAGACCAAGGGAAAATTGCTGAAGAAGGAACGGCTCAAGCCTTCTTTACCAATCCGCAAACCAAACGAGCTCAGGAATTTTTAAACGTCTTTGACTTTAGCCAATTTGGCTCATATCTATAAAGGAGATTCTTATGAAACTATTCAAACCACTCTTAACTGTTTTGGCACTCGCCTTTGCCCTTATCTTTATCACAGCTTGTAGCTCAGGTGGAAATGCTGGTTCATCGTCTGGCAAAACTACTGCCAAGGCTCGCACAATCGATGAAATCAAAAAAAGCGGTGAACTACGAATCGCCGTATTTGGGGACAAGAAACCGTTTGGTTACGTTGACAATGACGGTTCTTACCAAGGCTACGATATCGAACTTGGGAACCAACTGGCTCAAGACCTTGGCGTGAAGGTAAAATACGTTTCAGTCGACGCTGCCAACCGTGCTGAATACTTGATTTCAAACAAGGTAGATATTACTCTTGCCAACTTTACAGTGACTGACGAACGCAAAAAACAAGTTGATTTTGCCCTTCCATATATGAAAGTCTCTCTTGGTGTCGTATCACCTAAGACTGGTCTCATTACAGACGTCAAACAATTGGAAGGTAAAACCTTGATTGTCACAAAAGGAACGACTGCTGAGACTTATTTTGAAAAGAATCATCCAGAAATCAAACTCCAAAAATATGACCAATACAGCGACTCTTACCAAGCCCTTCTTGACGGACGTGGAGATGCCTTCTCTACCGACAATACTGAAGTTCTAGCTTGGGCGCTTGAAAATAAAGGATTTGAAGTAGGCATTACTTCCCTCGGTGATCCCGATACCATTGCGGCAGCAGTTCAAAAAGGCAACCAAGAATTGCTAGACTTCATCAATAAAGATATTGAAAAATTAGGCAAAGAAAACTTCTTCCACAAGGCCTATGAAAAAACACTTCATCCAACCTACGGTGACGCTGCTAAAGCAGATGACCTGGTTGTTGAAGGTGGAAAAGTCGACTGATACTCAATGAAATCACAAAAAGAAATCAGGTAATCCTAGTGACTACCTGATTTTCTATGTCTTAAGCATCTTGCCAATTTTCTTGGTCTTCTTTAAAGCGTTTTAGAAGGTCCAATCCTTCTGGTGTGATATAGCCTTCTTCTTGGGCTAGGTGGATGAGTTCGCTGTAGTTTGAAAGTGTCACCAATTTCACGCCAGCATCCGCAAAGTTCTTATCTGCTTTTGGCAATTGGTAACTGAAAATTGCTACAACTCCAAGTACATCTGCTCCTTCTCGCTTAGCTGCTGCAACAGCTTCAAGAACAGAACCACCAGTTGAAATGAGGTCTTCAACCACTACCATTTTTTGTCCTTGAGCCACGCGGCCTTCGATTTGATTACCAGCTCCGTGGTCTTTTGGTTTGCTACGGATGTAGGCAAATGGCAGATTCATCTTGTCAGCAATAATAGCTCCGTGTGGAATCCCTGCTGTCGCAGTTCCTGCAATCACTTCAACCTCCGGAAAGGCTTCTTTGATAGCATCTACAAAACCATTTTCAATGAGAGTACGAGTTTCTGGATAGGCTAGTGTCACACGATTATCAGTGTAAATCGGTGACTTGATACCAGATGCCCAAGTGAAAGGCTCCTCTGGTTTGAGGTAAACTGCTTGAATTTTCAAGAGGTGGCTAGCGATATCTTTAGCAAGTGTCATGGTCTTCTCCTTTTGTTTTTCTAATCTAGTTCTTTAATTCCAATCCTGTTTCCATTCATCCTTGATGGCATGATAAGCTGCAACAGGATCTTCAGCTTGGGTAATGGGACGTCCCACTACGATATAGTCACTACCGATTTGATAAGCATCCGCTGGCGTCATGACGCGTTTTTGATCTCCTACTGCAGCACCTGCAGGACGAATGCCCGGTGTCAGACAGATAAAGTCTTGGCTGGTAGCTTCTTTGATGACTTGCACTTCCTGAGCCGAGCAAACAACACCATCTAAGCCCGCTTCAGCTGTCTTCTTGGCATAATGAATCACAGACTCTTGCAGGCTGGTTTGGATGTTTTGAAAATCTTGCATCTGAGCTTCTGATGTTGATGTGAGCTGAGTGACAGCAATCAATTTTGCTTTACTTCCAAGACCTTCACGCGCAGCCTTCATCATCTCTACACCGCCAGCAGCATGAACATTGGTCATATCCACACCAAGCTGAGATAAGACCTTCATAGCTGATTTGACTGTATTGGGAATGTCATGAAGCTTGAGATCCAAAAAGACACTGTGACCCAGACCTTTCAAGTAAGATACAATCTCAGGACCTGTTGCGTAATAAAGCTCCATCCCTACCTTTAGGTAAAGACTTTCTTCTGCTGGGAAAAGGGCTAAAAATTCCTTGACCGCCTCAAAACTAGGAAAATCAAGAGCAATGACTGGACGATGTTCTCGCATAGGTTTCTCCTTTTACCTTTGCTAGTGAGAGAGGCTGGCCACAAGAAGCCACGAAAAAAGGAACCTGCCAACAGCAAGGTTCCACGAAAAATGGGTAGTCTCCACCCTTTCACCGTCTAACCTTAGCTGCCTCTCTGGACTGCTTTAAAGGTTTTTTACTATTCTATTATTTCTACTAGCACTTGTCAAGTAAAAACATGCAACGCTTTTTAAAGCGTCTTTTAAATCCCATGACCTATCGAAAAGGCTGGCCTTGTGCTTCAAATTTTCATAGTGTTCTTTTTTAGAATGACTTCAAAAACTGTTCGCAGCAAAAAATATAAAATTGTTTCCGTTGCTTTTGAACGATACAAATCGTATGACTTCGTGACTGATAAAAATCTAGATGAATATCTTGAGACCGAAGAAATCGACATCCCTGGGTATGATAAAGCTACATTTGTAGGAACAAGGGAAGGCACTTTGAAATACGACGTTTTTTATCCGCATTTTTACTTTACGCACTATTACAAAACTGTGGGCGGAGTAGATATCGAACCTGACAGTTACGTAGTAAACGATAAAACGGAAGCTTTCGAAGAGCAAAGGCGAGCGGACTACAAGCGCTATAAATTCCTGAAAGACTTCTGCAAGAAAGCAGAAAAAATTATGGTTCGGCGACTACTAAAAAAGAGGTTTTTGACCTCTTTTTCTTTTCATTTTATATAGCCGTAGTATCACAAAAAGTCCGAAAAACTGCAATTTTTCGGAAAGATAATTTCCTAAAAGAAAGCATCTTGGAAACTCCCAAAAGCCTTGGCGCTATAGGTTTCTCTAGTGATAGATAGGTCAAAAAATTATCTGAAAAGTTCCCAGGATCGTCGTCTCAGCATCAAAAATACGTCTTTTCTGCATGAAAAAACGCAAAATCAGCCTTCTCTATACAAAAAAAGAGGGGGAACCCTCTTTTTATTATTGTACGTTATCTACTGCATATTGAGCTTCTTCATCAGTGAATTTTTCAAAGTTTGTAAGTTGATCTTTAAGACTATCTTTTGACATGCCCAAAGTACTTTGGTAGTTTTTAGCTTTCTCTACTGCTGCTTTCTTCCAGTCGATTCCTGCGTTTTCTACTGCATAATCAGCAGCATCTTCAGGGAACTTCTCGAAATCTACAAGTTGGGTTCTCATACCTTCTTTTGAAAGACCAATCGTTTTGTCATAAGACTGCGCTTTTTTCACTGCGTTCTTAAATTCAGCAGAAACATTCTTGTCTTCTTTCTTTTCCTCTTTTGGTTTCTCTTCAGACTTAGCTTCTTCTTTCTTTTCAGTTTTTGCTTCTGTTGCAGTAGAGTCCTTTTTATCAGGTTTTGGAGCAAAGATTCCAATAACTACTAAAACTGCAAAAACAATACCTACGATTTTTAAAATCTTCTTCATTTTTCTTCTTCCTATCAGCTTTTTTTGTGGTTCAGGAGTTGCACATAATAAGTAATTTAATTTTATAATACTAATTTTGAAAATGCAATTATTATCCGTAGTCTACGGCTTGCTTATAGTATCTTTATAAAGATTTACGCCATAGGCAACAGTCCATAAAGTGGCTATAGCCATGCTAAAAAGTGCGTCAGTATAGTACAAAGTGATAAAAAGCAAAGCTACTAAATTAGGAAAAACTGTAGTTCCTGCTATCTTTACTAGTATCATCTTATTCATGCCCCTATCAAGTTTCGCAAGCAACTCTTGCTTTTTACGTTCTAATTCTAAACAAGTTTCCTCGTCTGTTTCATTCACGTAGTTTGGATTGCTCCACGTAGGCACGTTGGACTTGCTTTCTTTTGGTTTTCTTGGTTTGGTAGATTTTTCTGGGATATCATTATAATTGGCTTTATAAAACGCTTCTGCTTGTCCTGCTGTCCTTATGTCATTTTCTGCCCACTCTCGCAAAATTTTCAAAGTGTAGTTGAAAGATCTAGCTTTTTTAGCTTTCTTTATCTCGTCAGCAAGTTCAAGAACTTTTAGGGCTTCACTTCTATCAAAAAACTTGGAAAGTTCTATAAAAGCTTACTAAAGAACTATGAGAGAAATGTAAACCCTAGCGACGCGATGAACGCTGACTTGTTTGGTTTCGATTGCTCTCTTCCTCCAGCTTTTTCTTCTCTTCTTCCAATTTATTCTGCTGTTCTTCCAGCCTTTTCTTCTCTTCCTCTTTCTGTTTCTTCTCAGCTTCCTTAGCCTCTTGTTTGGCTTTTTCCTCAGCCTCCATAATTAATTTATCCGCCACTGTGTAGCTGTAAATTCCAGCTTCCATGTCGACCACACTCGGTTCTGACAATTGTGTCTTAATCTTACTGTAGTAAGGCAATTTCTTGCTCATTTCAGATAGAGGAACCAAGACCTCGTCCGAATCATTCATAGTCAATCGAATTAAATCTGAAGTCACCTTGCTTGGGGCTAATTCTACCTTTTGGATAGCAGACTTGAGTTCTGGACTAATTTGAGCAAGTTCTGACGTAAAGGTCTTGATTTGTTCGCTGTCATTAAAGAGAACTGATATATAAGTTTCTGGCAGACTCACCAAACTCACCGAACTGGTCTCAAGCTGACCGCTTGAAAGGATTGGATAATGACTTTCTCCAGAAACATAGTAGGCCACAATATCATATTCCTTAACCTTGATTGTAAACTTGGTTGGAAATTGATAGACAAGCTGAGCTGATTCAACCCAATAGTTAGACTTGATCTGCTCTTCATATTTTGCCTTGTCTAGCAGAAGGTTAATCGTATAATCCGAATCCTGAATGCCTGAAGCCTGTCGAATATCATCATCTGTAGTTTGCACTGTTCCCTCAACACGAATATCTTTCATGGTCGCATAAGGGCTGAGCAAGTATGCAGAGACAACCAATAAAAGCAGACTGAGAAACAAAATCGAGATAGCCCGCCAGACATGAACTCCTGGAATTTTCGGTTTGACCGGTTTTTCCTTTACAGGCTTTTTATCTGCCTTTTTATCCTCTTTCTTTGGCTCTTTGGACTTTGATTCTTCTTTGGATACTTCTTTTTTGACCTCTTCTGACTCTTCTACTTTTTCTTTAGCATCTTCCTTAGCTGATTTTGGGTCTTTTGGTTCAGATTCACTCTCTTGGTCCTCAGTTGCATCTGACTTTTCAGATTTCGAAGCCATTCGAGCTTGTCTTTCCTTTTCCTTCTCCTTAGCTAGGGCCGCCTCTTCTTCAGCCTTCTTTTTTAGATATTCCTGATTTCGTTTCTGCCATTCTGATAACTCTTTAAATTCTTCGAGGATTTCTTTGCCCTCATTTTTCTTATCTTTTGACATTTACTTTCCTTATGATAAATCTTTTTTCAACAATTGATAAAAATCTGCTAGAGATTTCAATTCCTTAGAAGCCTTCATCTTAGCTTGATAGTCTTCCTTGTGAGTTAGTAAGTGAGAAAGCTTCTCTTCTAAACTGTCCAAGGTCAAATCGCTTTCTTGAAGCTCTTCTGCATAGCCTTTTTTTACAAAGTAGGCTGCGTTCTCAATCTGGTCTCCACGACTAGCTTCACGACCAAGTGGCACAATAACATGTAATTTTGCCATGGCTAAGAGCTCAAAAATCGTATTGGCACCACCACGTGTCACAACAATATCAGCCAATTCCATCAAGGGTTGATAGAGATTGGTCACATAGTCAACACGAAAGAGATTTTGGCTCAACTCATTCAGGCTAGAATCTCCAGTTAGATTGATAATATTGTAGCGCTCTGTCAGTTCTTTCTTATGGTCTGTCACCAATTGGTTAAAGACACGAGCGCCTGCAGAACCACCAACAAACAATACTGTTGGCAATTTAGGATTAAAGTGGGTTTGGATATCCACCAATTCATCTGGTTCCGGAGTGTTTTGGTCTGAAACCTTTGTCACTGCTCCCACATGCTCGACCTTAGACAAACTTGAAGATTGCTCAAAGGTTGAATACATCTTCGTCGCAAATTTATAGGCGATTTTATTGGCCAAGCCCATGGACAAGTCAGATTCGTGAATAAAGACAGGAACTCCTGAAACACGGGCTGCGATAACAGGTGGCACAGAGACAAAGCCTCCCTTTGAAAAAAGTGCTTGTGGACGAAGTCGCAACATGATAAAGAGAGATTGGACAATTCCCCATCCAACTTTAAAGACGTCCAGCATATTTTGCCAAGAGAAATAACGACGCAATTTGCCAGTCGCAATGGAATGGAAGGTGACATCAAGACCCGACTTGAGGATTTCTTGGTGTTCAATCCCACGCTTGTCCCCAATATAGTGAACTTCCCAGCCATCTTCGATGAACTTAGGCATTAACAAAAGGTTGAGGGTCACGTGTCCAACCGTCCCCCCACCTGTAAAGACAATTTTTTTCATATTATTCCTTTAACTCCGCTACTGTGTCGATAAAGAGGTCGCCACGTACTTCAAAGTTAGCATACATATCCCAGCTGGCATTGGCAGGACTGAGAAGAACCACATCTCCTTGAGTCGCAAGCTCGTAGGCCTTGCGGGTTGCATCTGCAATATCAGTCGCATCCACATAAGCCACACCAGCCTTGTCTGCTGCCCGTTTAACACGTTCTGCAGACTGACCAAGGATGACCATCTTCTTGAGTCCAGTAATATCTGGCACCAATTCGTCAAACTCATTACCACGGTCCAAACCACCTGCAATCAAGACGACCTTGCTGTTGTCAAATCCTGACAAGGCTTTTTGAGTAGCCAAGATATTGGTTGACTTGCTATCATTATAGAATTTGACACCCTTGATTTCATCCACAAATTGGAGACGGTGTTTGACACCACCAAAGGCTGAAAGAGTTTCTTTGATGGTTTGGTTGTCCACACCACGAAGCTTGGCTACAGCAATCGTCGCAAGGGCATTTTCCACATTGTGGCTACCTGGAACTCCGATTTCATTCGCTGCCATGACCACTTCCCCACGGAAGTAGAGCTGACCATCTTCCAAATAAGCTCCATCAACCTTTTCCTGTGTTGAGAATGGTACAACTGTAGCTTGTGTTTTAGTAGCCAATTCTTTTGCCAAGTCTTGGTTAAAGTTCAAGACAAGGAAATCAGCCGCTGTCATCTTGTTCTGGATATTCCATTTGGCTGCTACATATTCCTCAAATGATCCATGATAATCGATATGAGTTGGCATGAGATTGGTAATAACCGCAATCTCTGGATGAAATTCTTTCACACCCATCAGTTGGAAAGAAGAAAGTTCCATGACAAGTGTGTCCTTGTCTGTCGCAGTTTGGGCCACTTGACTGGCAGGATAGCCGATATTTCCTGATAAGAGACCATGTTGACCAGCAGCAGTCAAAACTTCCCCGACCATCGTCGTTGTGGTTGTTTTTCCATTTGAACCTGTGATACCGATAATTGGTGCTTCTGAAATCAAGTAAGCCAATTCCACCTCAGTCAAGACTGGAATTCCCTTTGCGAAAGCCTTTTCAATCATGGGATTGCTGTAAGGTATACCTGGATTTTTCACCATGAGGGCAAAGTCTTCATCCAAGAGTTCCAAAGGATGACCACCTGTGATAACCTTGATCCCTTCTTCCAACAAACTTTGCGCAGCTGGATTGTCCTCGAATGGTTTCCCGTCATTTACTGTCACAATAGCACCTAGTTTATCCAACAAACGAGCTGCAGATTCACCAGACTTGGCCAAACCTAAAACAAGGACTTTCTTATTTTTAAACTGATCTATTACTTTCATGTCTCGAACTCCATTTCTACTCTTACTATTTTACCATTTTTATGGAAATAATTCTAAACGAAAATGCTCATATTCAGCATTCTAACAAGCAAAAAGAGAGCCGAAACTCTCTTTTTATCTTCTTTTACTTTTATTGACCGACATGAGGGTAATATCTCGCAAGCTAAAGTATGCTAGGAAGAGCATGGCGATTGCAATAAAGAATTCTGTCGGTAGCTGAAAGATTTGCAGAACTGACAACATGAGCAAAATCAAAAGTGCTACGAAAGCAAAGACGACAAGGACGATATTGACTGTCCCTTTAATGCTTTCTGGTGTCGCAAATACATAGAGTAGTAATAAGAGGAGTCCTATGATTAAATAAACCATCTTTATCTCTTTCTAGCTCTTATTCAGCTGATTTTTTCTTCTTGTTAGCTTTCTCACGCTCTGCCTTGTTAAGGATTTGTTTACGCAAACGGATAGACTCAGGCGTTACTTCCATGTACTCATCGTCGTTCAAGAACTCAAGAGACTCTTCAAGTGTCAAGATACGAGGAGTCTTAATAACAGCTGTTTGGTCCTTAGTAGCTGAACGGACGTTGGTCATTTGTTTTGCCTTAGTGATGTTAACTGTCAAGTCATTTTCACGAGAGTTTTCACCGATAATCATTCCTTCGTAAACTTCAGTACCTGGGTTGACAAAGATCGTACCACGTTCTTCGATAGACATGATTGAGTATGTTGTAGCCTTACCAGCATCGATAGAAACAAGAGCACCACGGTGACGACCACCAATTTCACCTGGAATCAATGGCAAGTATTGATCGAAGGTATGGTTCATGATACCGTAACCACGAGTCATTGACAAGAACTCAGTTGAGTATCCAATCAAACCACGCGCTGGAACAAGGAAGACCAAACGAGTTTGACCATTACCAGTTGAAATCATATCCAACATTTCACCCTTACGTTCAGAAAGGCTTTGGATAACAGACCCTTGGTATTCTTCTGGAGTGTCGATTTGAACACGTTCAAATGGTTCACATTTAACACCGTCGATTTCTTTTACAATAACTTCTGGACGAGATACTTGAAGTTCATATCCCTCACGACGCATTGTTTCGATAAGAATTGACAAGTGCAATTCTCCACGTCCTGAAACAGTCCATTTATCTGGTGAATCAGTTGGGTCAACACGAAGGGAAACGTCTGTTTGCAATTCTGCCTGCAAACGTTCTTCCACCTTACGAGAAGTCACCCATTTACCTTCTTTACCAGCAAATGGTGAGTTGTTGACCAAGAAAGTCATTTGAAGAGTTGGCTCATCGATGTGTAGGATTGGAAGAGCTTCAACTGCGTCTGTCGGAGTAATAGTTTCGCCGACAAAGATATCTTCCATACCTGAAACGGCAATCAAGTCACCTGCTTTGGCTTCTTGAATTTCACGACGTTCCAAACCAAAGAAACCAAAGAGTTTTGTAACACGGAAGTTTTTAGTTGTACCATCAAGTTTAGAAAGGGTAACTTGGTCCCCAACCTTAACAGTACCACGGAAGACACGACCGATACCGATACGTCCAACGAAGTCGTTGTAGTCCAAAAGTGACACTTGGAACTGCAAAGGCTCATCTGAGTTATCTACTGGAGCTGGGATATGGTCGATAATTGTGTCAAAGATTGGTGCCATAGTAGCTTCTTGGTCAGCTGGATCATCTGACAATGAAGAAGTTCCGTTGATCGCTGAAGCATACACCACTGGGAATTCAAGCTGGTCGTCATCAGCCCCAAGCTCGATGAAAAGTTCCAATACTTCGTCCACTACTTCAGCTGGACGAGCTGATGGTTTATCGATTTTATTGACAACCACGATTGGGACAAGATCTTGTTCCAAAGCTTTTTTCAATACAAAACGAGTCTGTGGCATTGTTCCTTCGTAGGCATCTACGACCAAGACAACACCGTCAACCATTTTCATGATACGCTCAACTTCTCCACCGAAGTCCGCGTGTCCTGGGGTGTCCATGATGTTGATACGAGTTCCGTTGTAGGCAACGGCTGTATTTTTAGCAAGGATGGTAATTCCACGCTCTTTCTCGATATCATTCGAGTCCATAGCACGCTCAGCCAATTCAGTACGTGCATCAAGCGTTTCTGATTGTTTCAATAATTCGTCAACGAGGGTTGTTTTACCGTGGTCAACGTGGGCGATAATCGCAATGTTACGGATATCTTCTCTTAATTTTGTCATGATTTCCTCTATAATATTCAAAATTTATTTTCTAACTGAACGATTATACCATAATTTCAAGTAAATAACATAACTCAAGCAAGTGTAAATGTTTTCACTCTGCTTTTCTTTTCACGTCAAGCCTTTTCAAAGTATACAACTTATGATAAGATAGGCACAGTATGCGTTTAGATAATTTATTAGCCCAAGAAAAAATCAGCCGAAAGGCCATGAAACAAGCCTTACTTAAAGGGGAAATTCTAGTCGATGGTTGCCCAGCCCGCTCCCTAGCCCAGAATATCGATACAGGGCTACAAGAACTCCTTTTTCAGGGCCAAATCATTCAAGGTTATGAGCACACCTACCTTATGCTTCATAAACCTGCTGGTGTCGTGACAGCCAACAAAGACAAGGAACTTCAAACTGTCATGGACCTCCTGCCACCTGACATCCCGTCTGACCAGCTCTATGCTGTCGGTAGACTGGACCGAGATACGACTGGTCTCCTCCTCGTGACCGATAACGGCCCTTTGGGTTTTCAACTCCTTCATCCTCAGTATCATGTCGATAAGACTTATCAAGTTGAGGTTAATGGACTCCTGACACCTGACCATATTCAAGCCTTTCAAAAAGGAATTATCTTTTTAGATGGTACTGTCTGTAAACCTGCAAGGATAGAAATTCTATCTGCAAGTCCTTCCCACAGTCAAGCCTCTATCACCATTTCAGAAGGAAAATTTCATCAAGTCAAGAAAATGTTCCTCTCGGTTGGCGTTAAGGTGACCTCTCTCAAACGCACCCATTTTGGACCTTGGAGTTTGGATGAGAATCTAAAAGAAGGAGATTATCGCCCCCTAAACTCGGAAGAATTAGCAAACATTCGTGACTTTCTCAGAAAAGTGGTTAAAAAATGAGCTCGGAAAATATCCAAGCTCGTTTTCTTATTTCTCAACTTTGACTTTCCCTTTCCAAGAATCCAAACCATAAGAAAGGATATAAATCTCAGAAAAACCTTGTTTTTTCAAGTAAAGGGCTGCATTTGTGACACGTTGCGCACGTTGGTTTTCGTAAAGAAGGACAGGTTTATCTTTACGAAGGGCTGCAAGACTAGTCTTCAACTGACTTGAAGGAATATTGCGTGCACCAAGGATATGTTTTCTGTGAAATTCAGCTGGGTCGCGCAAATCAATCAATTGACCTGTACGAATCAAGGCTTCAAACTCCTCATTGTCTACAATTTTAGCCGCACGGCGAATACGAAGATAGTTAAAACCCATCCACGCCAACATTGCTAGTATAAGTGCCCACAAAATCCAAGTAACCATTAGTTCTTTTCTCCATTTTTCTCAATATAATCCAATTCTACCTTGTGCTCTCTGCGAAGAACCGCTTCTGCCTCTAGATAGTCTAATTTGTCCATTAAACCTGCATCATAGATCCGTGAGAGTTCGAGCTTCATCAGTTCAATATCGTATAAGCGTTTTCCCATGTAAACAATAATACCAAATTGTTTGAGGAACTGCTGCACATCGTAGAATGTTTTCATAAGACTCATTCTAGCAAAATTTTGTGTTTTTTTCAAGAAGAGACTCACACAAGAAGTATCAGAGAAATTAAAAAAGCTGCATCTTCTGCAACTTTTTAATCTGGTGGAAAATAGCCCAACTGCTCAGCGATATGAATCGCCTCCTGCCTGTTAGTCACTCCCAATTTTGAAAAGATATTGGCCAAGTGATTGGAAACTGTACGTTTACTCACATAGACCTTGTCACAGACATCATCAATGGTCAAGCCATTTCTAACCAGTTCTAGTATCTCGATTTCTCGTGGTGTTAGCACCTCTACCATCACTTCATCTGAAAAGACCTTACCACCTAGATAAATCTTTTCCAATTTTTTCACCAACTCATCTGGGTTCATACTTTTGTCCAGAAATCCATAAGCTCCCATAGCTTTAGCTCGGTGTTCATACATCTTTTTGCTGTATCCCGTCAAAATAACAACCTTACTAGAACAACCATTGTCGATAATCTCTTGTGCCAAGGTCAGCCCATCATCTTGATACAGACTCGTCAGGTTGATGTCAATCAAAATAATGTCGTAATCATTAAAAGAAATCTCCGAAATAGTCGAAAAATTATCCACTAACTGGACCTTTTTAATGTTTTCCGATAATTCTAAAATCATCTTGATACTTTGGCTAAATAATCTATGATCATCAATTAACAAAATTTTCATAACACAACTCCTTATCAATCGGGAGAGTAATTTCTACACGAAATCTCTTATTATTTTCAAAAATCTGCATCTGACCACCTAAAACACTAATTTTATTAGACATATTTTTCAAGCCATAACCTAAGGATTTTTTTGTTTGAAGGCAGTCATTTTCAGAAATGATAAAAATAGCGTCATCATGCACATCAATCTTCAAAGAAATTGTTCCACCACTAGCGTACTTAACAGCATTGGTCGCCAACTCCTCAACCAGACGATAGGCAATTTTATCGTAAGGAGATAAAAGCCTAAAGTGGGCAGGAAACTGTGTGACGACTTCATTTTCTGCGTGATAGCGCTTGACAATCCGATTAATCAGCCCTTGATACTGGATGTCTAACTGCTCGTCTGTTTCTACCATTGGCTGATAATAATCCATCCGCTCACGAATCCGCTGAACCAACTCCTCTGTCACCAGATTGATCTGTTCACCAAAAGCTTGATTGCTACTATATTTATTGAAATTTTTTATTGCCATCACATTTTGCAGGATTTCATTGTGAAGAAATTCGGAGAACTGTTGTTCTGTGTCTTCATTTGCCAGCAGACTTTTCACCATACGATTACGCTTTAAAAAGAGAACTTTTACATAATCCCTAGCATCTAGCATCTCAGCAGAACGAAAGAGACGAATCAATTCTTCCGAACAAATCCCGAACAATAGTAACATGATATTCAAGACCAAAAAGCTCGTGTTTAAATCTAGACGAAAGATGATGAAAATGCCTACTAACAAAAACATAACCAGTAAAAACAAGCGTGAAAAAGCTTTTATATAGGACAATTTCAACTCTGATACCCTTTTTTGAAGAGAGCTGACAATCGTTTTGAAGTGTAAAAAAGCTAAGATACCAAGAATTTCTAGATACCAGACTAGGTTCATCACTCCTGAGCCCGTCGTATTGATATACAAAAAGAAATAAGAAAGAGGCAATATTAAAGCTAATATCCACAAATTTCGTCTCTGATACTTGAGTTTACTTTTCAACTCTTTATGATATAAAATCAGTAAAATCAAGGGAACAAGGTTTAAAAAGAAAGACGCAAACAAGGACAGAAATAGAAAAATTGAAGGACTTAACAGATACGAACTAATGGTGATTAGTGTCAACACAAAGGACACACTCAACAGTTCTTCTCCTATTTTCTCTCCCAGAAAGATAATAGACAGAGAACTATACACCAATAAAAAAGAGTTGAGCGGATGAAGAATATCAAAAAAGTGCAACAGGGTGCTCGCAACTCCTTGATTAAATATGGATTGCCAGCTAATGAGAAACATCATCAGGAGCAACCAAAGTTTCAACTCACTATAGCGAAAGGTCACAATATTACAAATATAGCTGAATACAATTAAAGAAATAATCAGCAATAAAACCATCTGCAAGGAAAAATCTGTCGAAAAGTCCAGAGGAATCCTATAATAAATATAAATCATTAAAGCTAGATGATTAAAAATCGTCAACCACCACAATAAAAGTGAGTTTTTCGAGAGCGATTTGACAAACTGTTTCATATGTATCCACTTCCTGAACTACTTTAATATCATTATAACACAATACCAGAATTGTCGGATAGGCAACTCTGGTATTTGACTTAATTTTCAATAATTTCCCAACTTACTCTGTAAGTCACTAGCAGGTAAAGGACAAAGAGTAAGACCGCTACTCCCAGATAGGTGATATCTATAGAAATGCTGGTATTAGCGAAATTCTCAAAATAGCCCAAAAGAGCGGTACTCAAGGCAAATGCTAGCGGACCTGCGATGACCAGCGGAACCAAGAAATAACTTAGAATCTGTTGCAAAAGAATAAAGCGATTTTGCTTTCTCTTGTTCCCAAGAAGGTATAAGATTTGATAATCATTGACACTATCCAAAGCGCTTGTAGAAGTTTGAAGGGACAAGATACTGAGGGAAATAATGATAAAAATAACACTGACAAAAATCATGACAAAGACAATGACGCCCATAAATCCAAGATAAATCTCAAAAATTCTTCCTTTCGTTTGATAGACGAACGAATTCAACTCTTCTCCATCACGAGTGAAGTAGTATTTTTCAATCCACTGACTCAAGAATGTTTCTACTTCCCGTTTGTCTATATTTTCCTTGAAATTGGCAACATAGGTCGTGTGGTCTTCCGTCAATCCAACTACTACCTTATCTGGTACAATCAAGGTTCCTGAGTCATTTGTAGTTACTGAAGATAAAAAGTAAACTGTTTCAAGTGGCTTTGAAGAGGCAAGGTTGAGAGAACGACCGTTAATCATGAAGGTTTTGGTCGTTGATAGAAAGTCCTGGATCTGCTTGGCAGTTCCTTTATAATTGGCATTGACTAGAAATTGGTCTTCTGACAAGTCAACCGCTTTTTTCCCTTGCAGTTTGCGGAGATGATTGTAGGCAGAAATTCCTAAAATCGGTACTTTTGATTCAGGAAGTTTCTTATCATGATCCCAGAGATTGCTAGTATCAATCAAATCTTTATAAGTTAAATCACTAGAATAGATAGGGCAGCTGTACTCCTCTTTGATGAGGTTAAAGTCAAAGCCATCGGCTTTCAATCTGTCTTTGACAGATTCCTGAGAAAATTGAAACTCTTTACCACGGTAGAGATTGACAGTTACATCATAAGGTGAGTATTTGTTCAGCTCTCGGTTCATAGTCGTATAGGCACTACCACTAAAAACGAGTAAGCTGAGAGCTAGTGTCAAGGTCAAGGATAAGACAGCCAACGTGACCGAATTACTATCAGCTTGTTTTGAAAATTGACGGATTTTAAAAGTGTTTAGTTTGTTATAGTAAGTTTGAGGCAGTTTTCTAAGGGAAATCAAGACAAAATGGCTTAAAGTATTGTAAAACAAAATCACAAAAATCACGAAGACAGATACCAGCAAGATACCCCAGCTTTTCAAGAATGATAGATGGTGATAGTCTGAAAAATAGAGAGCACCAAAACCGATAACAGCTGTCGAAAGAATAAAGAGAAGTGCTTGAAGAACTGGCTTGCCTTTTGCCAAGACAGATTTCTTGACCCCATTTTCTTGAATGAGTGCAATGATATTTTTCTTTCTAAAGGTAAGAATGTCCATGACACCAACAATAAAACTGGTTACCAAATAGGAATAAACTAGTAAGATAACAGACTTGCTATCAAAGAAAAGCATACTACCAAAGTAATTGGCCATAAAAAACTCAGATGCAATCTTAGCTAGAATGACCAGTAAGATCAATCCAAGCAAGAAACCTAGAATCAAGGAAAAGATATTGACCAGCATGGTTTCAAAGAACAGGGTACGGATAATCTGCTTCTTCTTCATTCCCAGCGTTGCATAAAGTCCCAGCTCTTTCTTGCGCCGTCCCAGCACAAAATTTGTGGCGTAAACGATGAGAAAGGCAATCGCCGATAGAATCAGATAGGAAAGCAAGCCCATGTACTGGCTCATCACCGTCGTCAACATTTCCTTTGCCCCTGATAAACTTTGCATCACTGGATGGCTTGGTAAAGCATTAAAAGCGTAGAGCAAGCTATAAATCAATGTCAGACTGAAAAAATAGATGGTATAAGTCTGTAAATTTCGAAATACATTTCGTAAAATCAATTTTGGATACATACTCTCACCCTCCTATCTGGTACGACTGTAAATCTCTTGCAAATACTGTTCATTAGATAAGCTGTTACGTTCCAAATCATCCATAATCTTTCCATCTCTAAGTAGCACCATCCGTGAAGAGTACTTTGCTGCGGCAGGGTCATGCGTAACCAGTAAAATGGTAATACCAAAACTTTTATTGATTTCCTGCAAAAGTGCCATCAGTTTTTCAGAATTGGCAGAGTCCAAGGCTCCTGTCGGCTCATCTGCGATAATCAGTTTAGAATCATCAATCAAGGCTCTAGCAGTTGCCACGCGTTGTCGCTGACCACCTGATAACTGATTAGGAAACTTATCTTTTAAGTTTTGGATGGCCAACTTATCCAAAATTTCCTCAATCTTATCCTGATGTTTTTTGATATTTTTCCCCTGAATTTGAAGAGGTAGAACAATATTTTCATAGACCGTCAAGGTTTCCACCAAGTTGTAGGCTTGGAAAATATAGGAAATGTTTTTGGCACGATAGTCAGCTAGTTCATTTTCCTTGGCATGGATGATGTCAAAATCTTCAAATCGAATCTCACCTGACGTTGGTTTATCAATCGTTGAAATACAGTTGAGGAGTGTTGTTTTTCCACTACCACTGGCACCCATAATTGCCAGAAAGTCACCTTTTTCAACGGACAAGTTCACATCTAATAAAGCATGAACGATATTATCCCCTTGACCAAATATTTTCGTTAATCCTGTTACAATAAGCTGTTTCATCATTTCATTCCTCCGTTTCTTTATTACTCTCTTATTATACGGTTCCTTTCAATGTTTGGCATGAGTATTTTGTGCAATATATTCAAGTAATAAAAAAACCGATGCCTTTTTCAGGTATCGGTCGATGTTGATTATTTGCGATCGTTTCTTTTTTTCATAAAGTAAACAATCCCTATGACAACAACTCCTAAGACCAGTACAGGTGCATAGAATTCTAGTGTTCCAATAATTCCTTCCATTTTATCCTCCTGTCAAAAAATAGAGAGTTTTATTCATAGCGCACGTTTGACGAAATACATTCATAAGAATATGCAAACCACCAAGCACAGCGCCCCTGTGCTGTTAATCTAACAGCCGTACCCTAACCCAGCAGCAGATTTTCCATCCAATTCTTGGCTATTAATTTCCACAATCCAAAGAATCAATCTCAAAGTTGTCTTGTTCTATTTGTATTTCTCCCCGTAAATATAACACCAAATCAAAATGTTGTCAATATTTTGTAATAAAACACTAGAATTTTCCTTTTGTTTTATCTAACAGCGAACATCATTTCTCGTACACTCATAGGAATAGGTGAAACACAATCCACAGAGACCTGCTAGTGTCATTTTAAAAGCTGTGTACCACTAGCTTCTGATTGCCCGGAAAGTTCTTGCTTTTCAACCTCAAAACTTAGAGAATCAATCTCTGAACGATTTGTATTTTTAGCCATAAAGTTGCCTCCTTCCTTCTTTTGGATGATCATCTTTACAATAACTAGTATAAACTCTAGTACTGGATAAATAATGAGTAAATCGTGCAAATTTCTTATTTTCGAAGAAAATTTTTATAGTGCCCAATTAAAAAACAGCTAAACAATACCTTGCTCAGCTACTTTTTTAACTTATTTACTAAATGATTTAGAAGTTTCTTCTTAACTACTTTACAGAGACTTACACAATGCTCCTGATTTCCCTATCATCTTTGGCGATTCTGACGCAAGTGTGGTACAATAAAAACATGAGAATTCAACAATTACATTATATTATCAAAATCGTCGAAACTGGCTCCATGAATGAGGCAGCCAAGCAACTCTTTATCACTCAGCCGAGTCTTTCCAATGCTGTGAGAGATTTGGAAAATGAAATGGGCATTGAAATCTTTATTCGTAATCCTAAGGGGATCACCTTGACCCGTGATGGGATGGAGTTCCTCTCTTATGCCCGTCAGGTTGTCGAGCAGACCCAGCTTTTGGAGGAACGTTATAAAAATCCTGTTGCCCACCGCGAACTCTTTAGCGTTTCGTCTCAACACTATGCCTTTGTGGTCAATGCCTTTGTCTCTCTACTCAAGAAAAGTGACATGGAGAAATACGAGCTTTTCCTTCGTGAAACTCGTACTTGGGAAATTATCGACGACGTCAAGAACTTCCGTAGTGAGGTCGGTGTCCTCTTCTTAAACAGCTACAACCGTGATGTTTTAACGAAAATGCTGGATGATAACCACCTGCTGGCTCACCATCTCTTCACAGCGCAACCGCATATCTTTGTCAGCAAGACCAATCCTCTGGCAAAAAAAGACAAGGTGAAACTATCTGATCTAGAAAACTTCCCTTATCTCAGCTATGACCAAGGGACGCACAACTCCTTCTACTTTTCAGAAGAGATTCTCTCGCAGGAATACCACAAAAAATCTATCGTAGTCAGCGACCGTGCTACCCTCTTTAATCTCTTGATTGGTTTGGATGGTTATACCATTGCGACAGGTATTTTGAACAGCAACCTCAACGGAGACAATATCGTTTCTATCCCACTGGATATTGATGATCCAATTGAGCTGGTCTATATCCAGCATGAAAAAACCAGCCTGTCTAAGATGGGCGAACGCTTTATCGACTATCTCCTAGAAGAAGTCCAGTTTGATAGTTAATACTCTTTGAGTTTCATTGAGTATGAAAATACCTCTAAATCGAATAACCTAAAAACCTCAAGAACTAGCTTTCAACCCTAGTTCTTGAGGTTTTTTCTCCAGTAGCAAATCAAAAGTTTTTTAAAAAATCTTATTTTTTAAACCAAAATATAGAGAGTATTAAAACGAGGACAAGTCCAACTCCCACAACCAGTCCAAATACTGGAATATTTTCAAATAACGTTTGCTCTGGCTGTGTCTTCTCACTACTGTCTTGAGTTGATTCTGCCACTGTGTCGCCTTGTTTCGCTACTTCTTGTTCTGCTTTTTTCTCAATTTTCTTAGGACCATAAGTTGGATTTACAAAAGTTACTAGCTTGGAAGGTTTAGAATAGTCTTCCTCCCCTTCTTTTACTACCCACAATACATTATATAAAGTTCGCCCTTCTAGTACCATACCATGTTCGAGTCTATGACCAGAAGGCAAACCTCCACCTAAACCGACACTAAAAGCAAACTCTTGATCCTCCTGATTATCTTTTAAGACAATAAATCCGTTCTCACTCACTTTTTTAAGACAGGATAATTTCCCTCTAATATCTCCATCTTTAAAAGTTCCAGTATAGCTACCATCATCTCCTAAAATAAGTGATGAAGCTCTACCAGGTTTAGTACCATTATTTGGCTCTTTATTAATCCAAATACCTACTAACTCAGATGGCAAAGGAATTTCATCTCCAATTTTGGCATCGACAAGGGACTTGGGCATGGGAGGATTAGGATCCATATTATCTCCAATGATTGGGAGATTTAGAGAAGTATATTCAATAGTTGAGGTATCTATTTTTGTTTTAGAATCAAGGTTTAATTCATCTAAGTCACCTTCTCCTGCTCTAAATTCACCTTTTTTAATTAACGTTGGCTCCTTATTTTCTTTAGAAAGTTGGAACAATCTATATGATACAATTCCTGGAGAACTTTCGAACACCATAATACTGCCATCTGTATAGGTATTAATAACTGTCCCCATTCTAAAGCTTGTATCCCAAAATCTATCAAATAATGGAGTGGGAGTATTACCATTCATATAGTATACTTCAAACAGTTCCCATTTTTCACCATTAGTAAGACCAATTAATAATTCATCAGTCCCATTTCTATCAATGTCTTTCAAAGCGTAACCAAGTCTATTAGCATTATTTTCAAATAGATGTTTACTCTCCCACTTCTCAGTAATTTGTGGCAATAGTTGGTTGTAGTCAGTACTATCAGCTTGGGCTGAATTCACTAATGAAAATAAGCCGCAAAACAAACCCAAACAGGTAATTATTTTTATAATTTTCTTCATGTTATTTCTAATTTTAATTTCACCTATATAAATTAATAAATGTTATTCTGATGGTAATGGTTATGTGTGTGATAATGATTTTCTTGAACACGTAAATTTCTCAAGTAATCAACTGCTTCTTCTGTATTTCTACGGATTCCATCTAACTGCTGTAATTGTAACGTTTGAACATAATTGTTGTATCTTAATGCTTGAAGCATTTTCTTAGTATCAATATATTGTTCCCTTTGTAACTGTAGCATTTCTTTCTGATAATTCAACTGTAATTCTTTATATTTTGTATCATCATATAAATTTACTAGTTCCTTCATATTATCAGCTTTGAAATTTTCTAAAGCTCCTATGACAATTAACAATTTAGCAAAGTTTTCAAGTGATATTCCTTTGTCTCCTTTTTCAAATTGACTTAGGAACTGTGGTGATACAATATCTGAGGCAGCTTCCTTTAGGCTGAGCCCTCGTGCTTCACGCAGGTACTTAAATGTAGCTCCAAATGGGTATAGATTTTCCATAAATAATCTCCTTACATACTTCTAAAACTATTAGACAAAAATTTAGAGAAAAAAATGGAGAAAGAAAACTATAGTTACAAAATACTAGAATTCTATGCTATTTTTTATTTTTATGAACAAGATTGAAACTATAGTTTAAATAGCGAAAAATTTAAATATCTATTATGGTATGATAAGGTAAAGAATAGCTAAAAAGGAAGCTTGTTATACTAGTATAACAAGGATTGACTTACCACTCAATCCTATTCTATCAGCTATCAAAGGAGAAAATGACATGAGAAGAACTTAAAGGATTGACACTAGAAAAATATCATATTTACTTTCATAGTTATCATAAAATTTTTGAAACATAGAAATATATAAGGAGTTTTGTTATGAGAAACAGAAATGGATTGTTGTTATTAGGTGCACTACTTGCTAGCGCTAGTTTAGCAGCTTGTTCATCATCTATGGATACAAAAGGAAAAGGTATCGTTCAGTTAATGAACGACAATCAAGAGAGAGTTTTCTATAGTGTGATCGATTCTAATGATGATGCATTACCTGGAAAAGATGAAAGAATAAACTACGTCTATATCACAAAAGGAGGAAAACTGAACGGGTACGAAATAGGCGGAGGGACTGTTGGTGCAGCCGTAGAGCTTCATATGGATGAAGTTGTAGGCAAAAACATCAATGAAGTTAGAAAATTAGCTGAAGAAAGATCAAAAAGAAGTTTTGAAATCGATAAAGTTAAAGCTAAGGCGATAACAGATGGATCAGGGAATAACACTACAAAAGAAGAGATAAAATTATATGTTAACGATGAAAATAAACCATCTTACCTTACTTACGTATCTCTAACTAGTGGACAAATTCGCGATAAATACTATGCCGGATATATTGCATACACTTCCAGCGTCGTTTCTTCTGGAGATTTACTCATTACCGAAGTTTCTAAAGGAAATGCAATAGGCTTTGATAAAGTAGATGGTGAAATTGTGAAAGAGAAATAATAAAAAAGAGGTCGCCACCTCTTTTTTATTTTTTCAAGTTGTCCATTGCATACTTGACCTCTTCATCCCTAAATTGTTCGCTTTGGAGTCCATCTCTGGTATCGGAAATTGCAAAGTCTGGTTCTGGCGCAGATTGTTTCAACTCTTTAGCTCTTTCTAGCGCGATTTCCTTCCAATCAATACCTGCATTTTCTACTGCGTATTTTGCCTCTTCAGGTGTAAAGCGATTTTCTCTTTGTAACTCACTCTCGGTGTTGAAACTTGATAAGTGGTTGTTTTTAGCATAGTCCTTAGCTTTTTCTATTGCAGCTTTTTTCCAATCAACATCTACATTATCAATAGCGTAGTTGACTTCTGGGTCATCAAATCCGTCTTCGTAGTCTAACTTTTCTTTAATAACTTTTCTTGAAACGAGAGGAGTTTTAGCATACTCTTTAGCTTTTTCCAATGCATTTTGCTTCCAATCAATACCCACGTTATTAAGTGCGTATTTTATAGCCTCTTCAGAAAAGTCTTCTTCCAACAATTTTTTTCCATAGCATTGTAAGAAAGGTTAAGACTTTTATCATACGATTTAGCTTTGTCTAACGCTTCTTTTTTTTCTTTTTCTTTGTTTTTTTCAACTTGTGCAGTTTTAGTTTCTGTGTTTTCAGATTTTGAACCACAGGCAACTACAGTAGTCGCAAGAAAAACAATCAGCCCTACTAAACTAGCTAAAGTTATTAATTTTTTGAATTTCATTCATATTCTCCTTTTATACAATTTCCTAAGCCAGTAGCTTTTAAGGTACTGGCTTAGGCTGTTAATGTGTAGTCTATTTTACTCGGTTAAAGGTTTGATCTGGCTCTTGAAGATAGAGTTCTTTATCTTTTAACATATATTTTGTTTTTCCTATTTCTCTTCCTTCATCGTCTGTTATTGTCAATACTTTCTTTTGTTTATTAATTTTCACTAATCTTTTTTCTTTGTCTCCGTCTGAATCTTCAGAGGTGACGGTCCCAGCATTTCCTTTAATCACCATGACTAAATGATCACGTCTTGTTAAAATTTCATAAGTTCCATCTAAGGGATCACTGGTTAATTTACGAATTCCAAAGAACAGAACAAGAAAGATAGCTAGGCTTATCCCGATAGATTGTAGAGGTTTTGTTTCAAATAGTTTTTTAATCTTTTCAATGAGACCATTCATATCTAGATTTTCGATTTGTTTTCCAGCTTTTTCTACAAAAATTGACGCCTCTTTTTTGAGTGCTTCTACTTTATCAGGCTTCTCTGTAACTACTTCATTAATTGATTCTTCCATTCTTTCCGTAGTCTCATCGACTTTTTCTACGGTCACTTCTTCAGTATCTTCGACTTTTTCTACGATTACCTCTTCGTTCATTTGGTTTTCATGTTTTTCCATTATTTTCCCTTTTCTCCCAGTTCAAAAAAATTTTATTTTACCCACTTACCTGAGCCATCTACTTTGTAGCCATCTGGTGTACGTTCGTTAACTGCCATCTTACCATTTGACTTGAGATAGTAGTCACCTACCCATGTGTTACGAGCATAGCTTCCTTCTGATGTTAAGTAATAGTAAGAGCTATAGCTGCTATCATAAACCCATTCGCTCTTAGCCATTTTACCATTTGATTTGAGATAATAGCTACCTACCCAAGTGTTACGCGCATAGCTACCCTCAGATGTTAGGTAATAGTATGAACTATAGTTTTTATCGTAAATCCACTCGCTTTTAGCCATATAGCCACCTGACTTAAGGTAGTAGTTACCTGACCAAGCATTTTGAACAAAGTTACCTGAAGCATTTAGGTAGAAGTATGAATTATACTGAACATCAAAAATCCATTGATTGACTACTTTCACACCAGCTTTGTAGTAAGAAGAACCTGACCAACCAGTCTGACCTGAGTTAGAGTTAGTAGATTGTTTTGGAGTTTCAGTAGCTTTCGGTGTCTCTGAATTTGTTATAGGTACATATCCGTGATTTGATACTTTAAATACTTCTGACCGACCAAAATATCTTTTCCCAAAGTCTTTTTCACTATAAACATCAATATGATATCTTCCATCTTCAGCATATAGTAACCAAACATGGGATTGACTTCTAGTTTGATCCCCAAAACTATTAAAGTTATAACTAGATACAATAGCCCCTGTATCTTCATTAACTAAATCATAATACAAAGATGGATTATCAGTAGAAGAATTTCTTTTAATATCTACCAGCACACTTCCTGAATAAACCGGGTTCCCAGTAGTGGCTATCAATGTGATTTTCATGGGATTTTGAGTATCTTTTACACTCATATCTGTTAAGGCATGAACCTCTGTCGGTTTAGAAGCTACATAACCTACTGACAATAAAGCACCGGCTAGTAAAGAAGAAGCCAACATTTTTCTGTTTTTCATAATAAAACTCCTTATATATTTCTATTTTTCAAAAAATTTATGATAATTGTCTTATAACCTTAAAAGTAAATATGATAGTTTTCTAGCGTCGAGCATTTAAATTTTCTCCATTTCATTTTCTCCTTTGATGGCTGATAGAATAGGATTGAGTGATAAGTCAATCCTTGTTATACTAGTATAACAACCTAACTTTATTTCCTATCCTTTCCCTTATCATACCATAATAGATATTTAAATTTTTCGCTATTTAAACTATAGTTTCAATCTTGTTCATAAAAATAAAAAATAGCATAGAATTCTAGTATTTTGTAACTATAGTTTTCTTTCTCCATTTTTTTCTCTAAATTTTTGTCTAATAGTTTTAGAAGTATGTAAGGAGATTATTTATGGAAAATCTATACCCATTTGGAGCTACATTTAAGTACCTGCGCGAAGCACGAGGACTCAGCCTAAAGGAAGCCGCCTCAGATATCGTATCACCACAGTTCCTAAGTCAATTTGAAAAAGGAGAAAAAGGAATTTCACTTGAAAACTTTGCCAAACTTTTAATTGTTATCGGAGTTGAATGGAATGATTTTGTTCTCGCCTATGCAAATAAAGGTGGAGACTGCTTAGAATTACCTGCTATTGAATTTGGCAAGCATGTGGTCCATGAAGAAGATATCCTCACTTACATTGAAGAATACGAAAAATTATTTGATGTCTATCTAAAAGACAATCCACTTCAAGCAGAAATGATTTTTAAATCTATTAAATTAAGACATTATCCAACCATATCAAAGAGTCCAGAAACCATTGCCAGAATTCAAAACATTATCAAGCATTTAATGAAATCGGATGTCTTTAATAGTATCGAACTTGAAATTTATCGTGTTATCGTCAATCATTGCCCGATGGAACTCATTGACCATATGACCAAACAATTACTACTTATGTACAAAGAAAGTGCTAATACTGACACCTACATCCGTATTTTAAATGCTCTTACTTTCTCTGCAAAATACTTCTCTGAATTGGGCTACTATCAAAAGGCTGATGATATTATTAAAAAAATTAAATCACTTCAGACCTTCGAACGAGGCTATCTAGCTATTCCACTCATGTTCCTAGAAGTTGAACATGTTTACAATCAATTTAGATGGAATAAACCTGAGGCTATTCCTTTAGCGAAAAATCTATTTAATTATCTTCAAAGCGCAAAATTTATTGATCAGCAATACTACTCTAATTTTATAAACGCCTTCACTTATCATTGCCATGCATTAAATAAGACTGGTATTGATTTGTTCTAATCGTAAAAAAAAGTTGCTCCATGTTAGGAACAACTTTTTTACTTATAATTAAAAGTTTCCCCTGCCAACTTATCAGCTAGCTTAGGAAAGAGGGTATAAAACTTATGGGCTAGGTTCAACAACATCGGTAGATTGAGTTCGCGTTTGTTTTTACCTATAATCTTAACAATTTTTTTAGCCACTGCATCTGGTTCTAGCAGGAAGCGTTCAACCGACTTGAGATAGGTTCCATCTGGGTCGGCCTGGTCAAAAAATCCTGTGCGGATTGGTCCTGGATTGATCGTCGTTACATAAACACCGTAGGACATAAGTTCGAGGCGTAACGCATTTGAAAAACCAATGACCGCAAACTTGGTTGCTGAGTAAAGGCTGGACTTGCCAGTAGCGATCAGACCTGCCATGCTGACGATATTGATGATATGGCCTTTTCGGCTTTCCTTCATACGAGCAGCAAGGCGACGAGATAGATTCATCAAGGCAAAGGTATTGACCTCGAACATCTGGTGAATATCTTGGTCAGAAATCTGGTCAAATTCCTCGAAAATCCCGTAACCAGCGTTGTTAATCAAGACATCAATCTTGCCATAGCGGAGATAGAGGTCTGCTACCAGAGTTTCTAAGGATGAATCATCGGTAATGTCGATTTCAATCAATTCTGCATGGGGATGATTTCCGTAGAGTTGAGCTAATTTTTCCCTATCTCGACCAAGCAAGATGAGCTGGTCTTCTGGTAAAAGTTTGACCATTTCTTGAGCTAGACCACCGCTAGCTCCGGTAATGAGAATAGTAGGCATACTTATCCTTCCTCAATCTTTTAGATTTCCACTTCTTCCAAGTCTTTGACCACATGCACATTTTCAAAAATTGTGGCAGCGTCTTTCTTGAGCTTGCTGATATCTTTTGAGAGGAAACGGGCACTGATATGGTTGAGCAAGAGGCGTTTAGCACCTGCTTCTACCGCTACTTGTGCAGCTTGCATGTTAGTTGAATGACCATGATTACGAGCAATTTTTTCATCACCCTTGCCATAAGTGGACTCATGGACAAGGACATCGGCATTAACAGCCAGACGCACACTGGCATCCGTTTTTCGAGTGTCTCCTAAAATAGTAATAATTTTACCTGGACGTGGAGCTGAGATATAGTCTGCTGCCTTGATTTCAGTCCCATCTTCAAGAACAACGTTCTGACCATTCTTGATTTTCCCAAAAAGTGGGCCAAATGGGACACCAGCAGCCTTGAGCTTTTCAGCATCTAAGGTACCTTCTAGGTCCTTTTGCATGACACGATAGCCAACGCAGAAAATAGTGTGGTCCAACTCCTCTGCATACACTGTGAATTTATCGGTCTCAAGGATTTTTCCTAAAGAATCTTGGTCAAACTCATGAAAATGAATACGGTAAGGCAGGCGCGAACCTGACACACGAAGGCTGGTTAAGACAAAGGACTTGATCCCTTGAGGTCCATAGATTTCCAAATCCGTCTGCTCTTCATTAGCCTGAAAGGCTCGACTAGAAAGGAAACCTGGTAAGCCAAAAATGTGGTCTCCATGCAGGTGGGTGATAAAAATTTTGCTAACCTTACGCGGTCGAATTGTGGTTTCCAGAATGCGATTTTGCGTACCTTCTCCACAGTCAAAGAGCCAGACTTCGTTAATCTCGTCCAAAAGTTTCAGAGCGAGACTTGAAACGTTGCGGGCTTTAGAGGGCTGGCCAGCCCCCGTTCCTAAAAATTGAATATCCATTCGATACTTTCTAATTAATCAATATATAACATGGCTGTGCGGTTTTCCGATCGGAAATAGCGCTTGCCAGAAAAAGCTGTGGCTTCTTGTAATAACTCCTCTTGGCTGTAACCTTTAAGACGTTTACGACCATCAGTCAAGCTTTCCAAATCAGTCAAAGCCGTGAGACTCTCCATGCTAACAACTTCCTCATCTCCAACAGCCTTCATGTAAATCTTGCCAGACTCTTCAAAGACTAGTTGATGGGGAAAAATTTGTGCAATTTCAAAAAGCAAGTCATCCGAAATCTTCTCTTCATTCTCAGAGAAAATTCGACCCAGTCCCTCACTCTCATAACAAAAACCAAAGGATTTGCCCGATAGGTTCAGACGAATAAAGGGTTTGCTTTCTTCAGTGAAACTTGGCTCAGTATTGTAGAGGTTCAGTTCCTGACTAAGTTCTGAAAAATAATCCGTCGCTGCTTCAGGACTCTTTTTCTGATAGAGTTCTGCAAAGTAAGCATTGACCACGCTGGGAGGAGGAGTAATCAGTGCCAACTGCTCCTGCTCTGTTCTACCAGTTAGAAGTTGGTCCAGATAGACCTTATCCAGACTTGTATAGCCCCCATACTTTAGAGCTAAGGTTTTGATATCAGTCATAAAATTCTTCTAACCTCCATTTGTTTTTCTCGGAAATGTAGCCTCTAATCACTTCGCCGTCATCTTGATAATCACGTTCTTCAAGAATCGCAACACTTTCTAAATCATGAATCTTGTAGGACTTTGAAAAAGGCACGCGCAGAGTAAAGGACTCAAAAATATCCTTGATTTTCTCTAAAAACAAAGCCTGCAAATTCTCTCGACTATCCTCAGACTTGGCAGAAATGAGCGCATAGGGCGTTTGGGTCGGCGTAAAATCCTCCACCAAATCCGCTTTATTATAAAGGGTCAGGCGAGGAATATCTTCCATGTCCAGGTCTTTCATGATGGACTGGACTGTTTTTTCATGCTCCTCATGGTAAGGATTGCTGGCATCGATAACATGAACCAGAAGGTCCACATGCTTGCTTTCTTCCAAGGTTGACTTAAAACTGGACACCAACTCTGTCGGCAAATCTTGGATAAAGCCAACTGTATCTGTTAAAGTTACTTGGAGATTTCCCCCCAGATGGATACTCTTAGTCGTCGCATCTAGAGTCGCAAATAGCTCGTCAGCCTCATACTGGGTCTTACTGGTCAAGGTGTTCATGATAGTTGATTTCCCAGCATTGGTGTAACCAATCAAACCAATCTTAAAGGTGCTTGACTCCAAACGTTTTTCTCTGACAGTCGCCCGATTTTTCTCAACCACCTTGAGCTGGCGCTCGATATCCGTGATTTGATTGCGAACGCTACGACGGTTCAGCTCCAGCTGGCTTTCACCAGGTCCACGGGAACCAATTCCTCCTGCCTGACGGCTGAGCATAATCCCCTGACCAACCAAACGAGGCAAGAGGTATTTGAGCTGAGCTAGATGGACTTGGAGTTTCCCTTCATGACTTCGAGCCCGCATTGCAAAGATATCCAGAATCAACTGCATACGGTCAATGACCTTGACACCGAGAACTTCTTCTAAATTGACATTCTGCCGTGGTGTCAAACGATTGTTGACGATGACAGTGGTAATTTCTTCTGCATCCACCATGAGCGCAATTTCTTCTAACTTACCAGAGCCGACGAAGGTCTTGGAATCATATTTTTCACGTTTTTGTCTGTAACTATCTACAACGACTGCCCCAGCTGTCTTAGCTAGACTAGCCAATTCTTCCATAGAGAGATCAAAATTGTCCATGCCCTGCAATTCCACACCAATCAGCAGGACTCGCTCCTCTTTTTTTTCCGTATCAATCATCTAAAAACTCCTCTATCTGGCTTAAAATGCGGTCTTGCACACCAGCTTCTCCAATCTGATAAAAGGTGACCTGCATGCGGTTACGGAACCAGGTCAACTGGCGCTTGGCAAATCGGCGAGTCGCCTGCTTGAGACTCTCACTGGCTTCTTCCAAGGATTGCTCTCCACGGAAATACGGAAAGAGTTCCTTGTATCCAATACCTTTAGCAGCCTGCACATCAGGGTAATGGTCAAAAAGCCACTTGGCCTCATCCAAAAGTCCAGCCTCAAACATCAGATCCACTCGGTGGTTGATACGTTGATAAAGCTGACTACGCTCATCATCCAAGCAGATGATCAAAGGTTCATACAAGGTCTCTTGATTTTCCAAATCCTGACCAAAATGGGCAATCTCCAAGGCACGCATCGCACGACGACGATTAAACTGAGGAATCTCAAGGCCTGCTTGCTCCACAAGATGGGCTAATTCCTCATCTGTATAAGGATCCAAACTAGCTCGATAAGCTAAAATCTCCTCATGAGGAGTCTCCCCACCTAGATGGTAGCCTTCAAGCAAGCTCTGAATATAAAGTCCAGTCCCACCAGCGATAATGGCTAGCTTGCCACGGCTGTGAATATCCTCAATAGCCATCTTAGCTTCTGAAACAAAATCAAAAGCCGAGTAAGACTCGGTTACCTCTCTAACATCGATTAAATGATGGGGAACAGCTGCCTGTTCTTCTGGACTAGCCTTAGCCGTCCCAATATCTAGACCTCGGTAAACCTGCTGACTGTCGCCACTAACAACTTCCCCACCAAAGTGCTTGGCCACTTCAATGGCAAGGGCCGTTTTTCCAACAGCAGTTGGCCCAACGATCACAATTATTTTTGTTTTCATCTTTTTTCCTTGAAAAATTCCCATTTTTTCGTTACTATTATTATAACACAAAAAGGTCAGTCAGAAAAATGTGACCTCTTGAGGGGGCTGGCTGATTAAGAAGATAAAGGAGGAAGACTCATGGCTAAAGGATTCGCTAAAGGTCTTGTAACAGGTGTCGCAGGAACTGTCGCTGCCGTCGCAGGTGCAGTATACGCATTTAAAAAGAAAGTGATCGAACCAGAAGAGCAAAAAGCAGCTTTCATCGAAGAAAACCGTAAAAAAGCAGCTCGTCGCCGCGTATCACGTTAAGAAACAAAAGAAGTTGAGATTCATTGTCTCAACTTCTTTTTTCTATTCTTTTAAATAGCTAGGTCAAACTTCAACTGTGGCTTAACAGGGTCATAATCCACCAACTCAAAATCTTCTGCTTTGATATCAAAGAAATTGGTCCCATCTGGAACATTCAAGACCAAACGTGGTTGGCAATTTGACGGCTCACGACGAAGCAATTCCTGAGCTTGTTCAAATTGATTGTCATAGATATGGAGATTATTGATGAAGTAGAAGAACTTTCCAACCTTCCAGCCAAAATGTTTGGCAATCATCATTTGAAGAGCCACATACTGCATAGCGTTGATATGGTGGGCCACTAGCATGTCATTCGAACGCTGGGTCAAGGTCGTATCCAGATAGATTTCTCCATCTACACGGCGGACATCAAACATGGTCTGAAAGGCGCACGGAAGAAGGCCGTCTGTCTCATCAAAAGCTTGATAATCCCAGAGTGAGATGATATTGCGACGATTCCAAGGATTAGCTTCCAACTGTTTAAGGATCTTATTGATGATATCGTGTTTCTTAACGACCGCCCCATAGCGTTCACCAATGGTTCCCGTATCTCCCACTTCCCAGTCATTCCAGTAGTGAACATTGTACTTGCTATTCAGCACTTCTAAGCTATTAGACTGATCTTGGTAAATCCAGAGCACTTCCTTGATGGCGGATTTGATGGCAATAGGACGCAAGGTTGTGATGGGGAATTCCCCCTTTGCCAAGTCATACTCGGCAAATGCACCCGTTACATACTTGGAGTTGGCAACAGTCCCATCCTTATACTTGGGACGGGCCTGCTCAGAAAAGACACCGTCTTTGAGGATTCGTTCAATATTCTCTTTAAAAATCGTATCTGCTTTTGTCATTTACTCTCACCTCATTTATTTCCTAACTAGTATAGCATAAAAAAAGAAAGGAGGAAAATCACTCGCTTTAAAGTAGTGTTTTTCTCCTTTTATTATTTTATTGTAATACAAGTGATGCTGCTCCGATAACCCCAGCGTCATTTCCTAGAGTTGCAAGAGCTAATTTTGTTGATGTGCGTACTTGTGGGAAGGTATTTTCGTCATAAACTTTTTGAACACCTTGTAGAAGGAATTCTCCCGCAGCTGACACACCACCACCGATAACGATTGTTGATGGGTTTAGGATTGAACCAATGTTAGCACAAGCGATTCCCAAGTAACGTGAGAAGTTACGGTAAACGATCAAAGCAAGATCGTCTCCTTCTTTTGCCAAATCAAAGACAGTCTTAGCGGTTACTTCTTCTCCATTATCAATCAAGCGTTTCAAGGCTGCATCGCCTTCGTATTCATCGGCATAGCGACGAGTCAAGTTGACAATCCCTGTTGCTGAAGCAACTGTCTCAAGGCAACCTTTCTTACCGCAAGTACATGCGATTGGTTGATCAAAGTCAACAGTGATATGACCAAGCTCACCTGCTGCACCAGCAACACCGTGAAGCAATTTGCCTTCAGCGACGATACCGCCACCAACACCAGTACCGAGTGTCATAAATACAACATCTGGTTGGTTATCACCAGCACCCATCCAACGTTCACCAAGAGCTGCTACGTTGGCATCATTATCGATGAAGAATGGAATGCCCAAGGCTTTTTCAATTTTTTCTTTAATTGGTTGAAGAGTTTTCCAGTTGAGGTTGTAGGCACCGATAACAGTCCCTTTTTCACGGTCAACCACACCTGGTGATCCCATCCCAATTCCTTGGAAGTCCGCTGCTGCCAATCCAAGCAAGTCCAAACGATGCTGAATAGACTCAATCATATCATCTACAATGTGGCTTCCTTCATCCAAAATATTTGTCTTGATAGACCATTTTTCTTGGATTTCTCCCTCTTGAGTTAAAATTGCAAATTTGATAGAAGTTCCACCAAGGTCAATCCCAATAATCTTTTGACTCATCATATTCTCCTTTTTAATTATGAATTAATTGAAAATGCTTACAGTACTAGTATAACAAAATTCACTCATTTATGCAAAGGTTTGCATTAACTTTCTAGATTTTATCCTTACTTATGGTTTCCATAGACCTGAAGCATCTACATAGTAGCGGCCTCCATCAACTCGCTCATTTTTAGCCATTTTACCATCTGATTTCAAATAGTAGTTTCCTTGCCATGCATTGCGAGCATAAGAACCATCTGATTTCAAGTAATACCAGGCTTGATAAGAAGAGTCATAAACCCACTCACCTTGTGCCATTTTACCGTTTGATTTAAGGTAATAAGCTCCTTGCCATGCATTTTTTGCATAAGAACCATCTGATTTCAAATAATACCAAGCTTGATAAGAAGAGTCATAAATCCATTCGCTCTGTGCCATTTGACCATCAGCTTTCAGGTAATAGCTTCCCTGCCAAGCATTTTTCACTGAATTTCCATTTCCGTCAAAATAGTACCAAGAACCGTCCTGCTTAACCCAACCACTTGCTGTGGATGAAGTTGTATCAGTTTGAGTTGTAGCCGTTTGTTTTGCTTTAAAAGCACCCTTAGGGGCATTTTTCAATTCGCAAGCCACACCGTCATGATCGCGGTCTAACTTGGCAGAATAACCAGGGTCTCCCTCATGAAGATCTGAATAGCCATTAGCCCAAGCTTCCTTACAGCTAGAAAAATGGATGTTTTCTTCTGCTAACACAGGTTGTGAAAACAAGGCTAAAACTGACAAGGTTGCCAGACTCATTTTTAAAAATAGACGTTTGTTCATTACTTTCTCCTATAAGAATGTTATCGATTTCAATATTATTTTATCAAACTTATTTCAGCAATTCAAGGAAACTTCTGGTCTTTTCTACAAACTCCTTTGGTTTTTCCTTATTCAAAACATGAGGGCCATCTGGGATAATCTGAAATTGAGATTCTGATATTAGTTTATGAAGACTTCTCATAGAACTAAGATTCGATTTATCTTTGCTACCACAAATTAGCAAGGTTGGATAGGGGCAAGTCTTTGCAATCTCCCTTAAATCAAGTGTTTTTAATTCTTCGGAAATACCAACCATAAGAGCCTTATCTGCCCCCTGTTTTTCAAATACCCTTTTGGGAAGCAATTTAAATATCAGCAACTGAAGATAAAATAGGATATTACCGGACAGTTTAAGTGGACATCCTGATAGAACCAAAGCTCGGAGATTTGGTAAATCGTAACTGGAAAGTTCTAGTGCCAGAGCAGCACCTAAGGACAATCCAACCAAAACAAAAGGTTCGGTCTCTTGAGCTAGGTACTGATATACTCGCTCCTTGGCTTTTTGATAGCTACTTACTCCAGAAGGAAATAACTCGATAGCCTCAGAAGGATAATCTGTCAATTGATTCCGAACTTCTTTCCAACTCTCTGCTGACTGCCCTAAACCGTGTAAAAATACCAGTTTCATCTAGTTCTCCTCTAGGCTTAATTCATATAAGCCTCTCACTGCATTACAGCCGTAAGCAGCTTCTGCTTGGGCTAAGTCTTTTAAGGTCAAGACTTTCTCTTCTACTTTTCCTGTTTCTAGTAAATACTGACGATAAATTCCCGGTAAGATGCCAAGTCGGACTGGCGGTGTATAGAGCTTTCCAGCGATTTTCAGAACCAAATTTCCAATAGATGTTTCAAGCAGTTCTCCAGCAGCAGTATGATAGATGATTTCCTGATTTCCCACTGTCAAATGTGGTCTATGAGTCGTTTTAAAGTAGGTAAAAACTTGATTCAAATCCATTTCCTGCAGGCAAAGTTTGGCTTGGCAGAAGGTCGGACTGAGGGGTGCTAATACTTGGAGACTGAGTTCTATCTCTCCAGACTTGTCGAGACTGATTCGTAGACGATAATCTTGACTAGCGTCACAAGCCTGACACTCCGCCGCTATCTTTTGTTTCAAGTCTTCTGCATCAAAAGGATATGCAAAATATCGACTTGCTTTTCTCAGTCTTTCTATATGTTGCTCTTCAAACAGCAGTTGTTTTTGGCTAATTTTTCCAGTTGTAATCAGTTGGAAGCGAGCTTGTTTACGATAAAGGACTGCCGCCTTTTGATGAACCTCTTGGTATTCAGATTCCCAAGTGCTATCCCATGTAATACCTCCGCCAACTCCATAGATAGCTTGTCCCTTGTAGAGTTGAATGGTCCGAATGGCCACATTAAAAATCCGTCGTCCATTTGGAAGCAAGAGACCAATCGTTCCACAGTAGACTCCGCGCGGTTGTGGCTCCAAGTCCTTGATGATCTCCATAGTCGCAATTTTCGGTGCTCCCGTTATGGAACCACAAGGAAAGAGAGAACGGAAAATTTCAACAAGGTCAACATCCTCTCGTAACTGACTCTTGATGGTCGAAGTCATCTGCCAAACAGTAGAATACTGTTCTACCTGACACAGACGCTCCACATGCTCACTCCCCACTTCAGAAATACGGTTCATATCATTGCGCAAGAGATCCACAATCATCATGTTCTCAGAGCGATTTTTGGGGTCCTGCTCCAGCCAACTAGCCTGTTCAAGATCTTCTTGGTCAGTCACGCCACGCTGAGTTGTTCCCTTCATTGGTCGCGTTGTCAACTTGCGGCCATTCTGCTCAAAAAAGAGCTCTGGACTCATGGATATCACTGCCATCTCGTCATGTTCAACATAGGCATTGTAGCCCGCCTCCTGTTCTACCACCATGCGATTGTAGATGGCATAAGGATTGGCACTTAAGTCTTGCTTGAGTTGGACGGTGTAATTGACCTGATAGGTATCTCCCTGCCGTAAATGATGGTGAATCTGGGCAATCGCCTTTTCATATTCTGCTTCAGACGTCACTTCCTGCCAATTTGAAGGCAAATCAACCTCATCATAAGTCAGGGGAATAGGAAATGTCTCCACCCTATCGTGAACAGTAAAATAAAGCAAATACTCGTCCAATAAAGGTGCCTTGTGAACTGCTAATTTTTCCTCAAAAGCAGGTGCAGCCTCGTAGCTGACATAGCCCACCACATAGTAGCCCTGCTTTTGGTAGTTTTCCACTTGTACCAGCAAGGCTGTTACTTCCGCTAAATCTCTTGTTTTTAACTCTTTGATAGGCTGAGTGAAGGTGTATCTCTCCCCTAAAGCCCTAAAATCAATCACTGTTTTTCTATGCATACCTTAAGTATAGCACAAAATAAGAAAACCCTCATCCGCAAAGCAGATGAGATCGGCTTTAGTCCCGTCACGTATCTTCTGATTAGAGAAAAAACTCTCCTAGTAGCTATTTTGCTCTAGGAGAGTTTTAAGAATAATATTATCCACTTAGTCTCAAAAAAGAGTTGCGACCTTTAGAAATCGTTACTAATTTTCTAATTTATCTTCTTCATCTTCTTTTCGACGACGAGCAATAAGACCAAAACCAAGTATCGCACTAGCTGCTGCTGCAACAATTGCTGTTATGGATTCTGTTGTACCTGTATTTGGCAATTCTCTAGCCACTACACGCTGATTAGTAGCTACTTGCTGATTCTCATTTTCAAGTTGTGAGATAGTAGATGCTACACTATCTTTCACTTTAGCTTTGGCTTCATCAGTTTTCAATACTTGGTCTATTGCTTGTTTTTCCTGTGGTTTTTCTTTAGAAGTTGGATTAGCTGAGTTTACATGAACTCCAGCACTTGCTCCAACTGCCGGTCTAATTTGTGCAATCGGATTGACTGAGTTCACTTCTTCAATACCAGTTGACTTAGATTGGTCGACTTCTGAGTTGGTTGTGGCATTATCGATGGCTGCTTTTGCTGCATCAGCTTTGGCTTTCGCTTCAGCCTTAGCCGCGGTTTTCTCTTCGTCTGTTAAGTCTGTTCGAGCATCAATCTCAGCATTCTTAGCTTTTAGGGCATCATCTATTGCTTGCTTCGCTGCAGGTTTTGCTTGCGCTGTTGGAGTGACTGAGTCTACTGACATTGTTCCAGTTGACTTAGATTGGTCGACTGCTGCGTTTGTTGGCGCATTATCAATCACTTCTTTCGCTGCATCTGCTCTAGCTTTCGCTTCAGCCTTAGCCGCGGTTTTCTCTTCGTCTGTTAAGTCTGTACGAGAATCGATTTCATCAGTCTTAGCTTTGAGAACTTCGTCGATAGATTTCTTAGCTTCTGTCTTCTCGACTGCTGCTGGATTGATTGAAGTGACTTCTCTTGTTCCGTTAGTCTTAGATTGGTCGACTTCAGCATTGGTTGTCGCTTTATCGATGGCTTCTTTTGCTGCGTCAGCCTTAGCTTTTGCTTCTGACTTAGCAGCAGCTTTCTCTTCATCTGTTAAGTCTGTACGTGCGTCGATTTCGTCGTTCTTAGCCTTCAGAGCTTCGTCGATGGCTTGCTTAGCTTCTGTCTTAGCCACTGCACCTGGATTTACTGAAGTGACTTCTGCAATTCCAGTTGACTTTGCTTGGTCAACTTCTGCATTGGTTGTCGCTTTATCGATAACTTCTTTTGCTGCGTCGGCCTTAGCTTTTGCTTCTGACTTAGCAGCAGTTTTCTCTTCATCTGTTAAGTCTGTACGTGCGTCAATCTCGTCGTTCTTAGCTTTAAGAGCATCTTCGATGGATTTTTTAGCTTCTGACTTCGCTAATCCGTCTGGATTGACTGAATCAACTGATGTTGTTCCAACATTTTTAGCTTGAGTTACTGCATCGTTTGTTGTTGCGTTATCGATTGCCTCTTTCGCTACATCGGCTTTGGCTCTCGCGTCTGCTTTGGCTGCAGTTTTCTCTTCGTCTGTTAAGTCTGTACGAGAGTCGATTTCATCAGTCTTAGATTTAAGCGCTTCGTCGATGGCTTGCTTAGCTTCTGTCTTCGCTACTGGTTGTGGATCTACTGCTTTTACTTCTGTTGTTCCAGTTGA